>JBCBVC010000080.1:0-19973 GCA_039817845.1 Cyanobacteria bacterium J06642_2 | reverse complement strand
GGCCTCACTGATTTTCACTGGTGGCCAAGTCTGACGCCTGCTTTTATGAGGGGGTAAATATGCGGATTTCGTATCAGTACCGATACTGGGCTTTCCACCAAGCTACTGGGAGCGCTACAGCCTTGCTGAGATTGGAGACGTATGCACGAGTGCGGAAGACTTGATATTTGTTCCTCTCAATCGCCGCTAAAATTTGGCGATACAGCATGAGCGAAGCCCACACGGGCCAGCGAGAATCTTTTTGTAATGCAGAAATTCCCGATTCCGCTTGAGTGTAAAGATCGCGGGCGCGCTGAATTTCAAACTTCATCAAATCCATCCAGCGGCGATCGATGACGTAATCGAACAGATCCCGCTCGGAATAATCGAACCGCTTCAGATCTTCAATCGGCAGATAGATACGCCCGCGGCGCGCGTCTTCGCCCACGTCTCGCAGGATATTGGTAAGCTGCATCGCCATGCCCAGCGCAATCGCTTCCTCCATCGCGTACTGGCCGGGGGCAAACCCCATAATGGCTGACGACATTTCGCCCACCGTACCGGCAACGCGATAGCAGTACAGGCGCAGATCTTCCCACGTTTTGTAGCGATCGCGCTCTAGATCCATGCGCTGGCCCAGCAGCATTTCCCGGAACGGCTCAATTGGCATGTCGAAGCGTTTGATAGTGTCTACCAACGCCACGTCCGTCTCACTCGTAGGGATACCTGCAGAAAACATGCGCTCCATCTGTTCGGTCCAGCGATCGAGCGTCTCGTGGGTGGTCGTCTCTGCTGGCAGACCGTCCACCAATTCATCTGTCAGGCGCAACCACGCATAGATCGACCAGATCGCGTGACGTTTAGCTTCGGGTAGTAACAGCGACCCCAAATAAAACGTCTTGGCATGTTTTGCCGTCACTTGACGACAGAGCGCGATCGACTGCTCAAGGGCAATCATGAACCCTCCCACTCCCTACACATATCGTCAACGCCAGATTCCATGCACGCTACAGAGCCAGACAACTCAACTACTCAAACGAGAACGGTCAGATTATCCCATAGCCACGGGAATCTCTGCGGGATTTCGACTTCCAGCCCCCGATTTTGCCACTAACTGCGCTTGCCGATCGGCGATCGCGTGGGCAGCTACTTTGCCTGAGCAGACCGCACCCTCCATACTGCCGAGAAAACGCTGTTTGGTGTAGCTACCGACCAAGAAGAAATTATCGATGGGCGTAATCTGAGTGGGCTTCAGCACTTCCGTTCCCGCCACAGCGTTGTAAACGGAACGCGGCGTCTTGACCACTTTGGTTTTCAGTAACTTCGCTGGTGCGGGAATCTGACCTGGAAAAAGGCGAGCCAGCTCTTTCATCGTCACGTCAACGATCTCGGCCTCTGACATCGCAATGTAGTCAGCAGCAGGAGCCAAAATCAGCTCTAGCATCGAGCGCTCGCGATTCTCGTATTCTCGACAGGTGTTGCTCATGTCTGCGTAGACGCTGAGGATGTCCGACCGCGAGAACAGCAGATGATCGATATCGGTAAGCTTGCGATCGAACCACAGGTGAATATTGATCACGGGGACGCCTTCGAGCTGCTGTAGCTTCTGAAAGAACTCGACCTCGCGCCAGGAGGAGGGCAGCATGGCCTTAAGCGGATCGACCGATAATGCTGAGACGTACGCATCAGCCCGCACTTCCCAATCCGGCTGACCGTTCAGACCTCGCATGATGAAATGACTCACAGAACTATCTGCATTCGTCACAATCTCTTTTAGAGGTGCATTCAAGCAAACTTCGCCTCCACGAGCCTCAATGTAGTCAACGATGGGCTGGCAGAGCCGCTCGGTCGGAGACCCGTCGAGGAATGCAACCTTAGAGCCATTTTTCTCCTGCAAAAAGCGGTTTAGCGCTGTTAGCGGCACCGTGGCAGAAATATCGTCAGGGTTAATGAATGCCAAGGCTTTGGATGCCGCAATGAACACGTCAGTATTGACGCGATCGCTCACGCCCTGAAAACGCAGCCATTCCAACAACGTGTACTTATCGATGTCTTCCACGTACTTTTGACCGCGCAGCATGGCAGGGCCAAGGCCAATGGCTAGTTCGATTTTTTCGCTCCAAGAGAGCATATCGTTGTTGCGCAAAATCGCCACAATCGCATTCAGCGGTGCGGGTAAAGCGCTGGGGTGGTCGAACCGAGAGTAGGTACCGGGCTTATCGGGCTGATTAAAAATCAGCGTGTGTTCTTTCCACTGCAAGCGCTCGCTAATGTCCAGCTCTTTCATCAGCTGAATCATGTTGGGATAAGCACCGAAAAAGACATGCAGCCCAGTCTCGTACCAGTCACCCTCTTCATCTTGCCAGGCGGCCACCAGCCCCCCGAGAACGTCTCGACGCTCATATACAACTGGCTGAATGCCGCGATCGCAGAGATATTTCGCGCAGGCCAATCCGGCCAATCCACCACCAGCAATTGCAACTCGCATAGCTTTCTCTCGTGCCAACCCAACTCATTCTATTTGCAATTCGTTACATTCTGCCGCTCGTTCGGATGAATTGCACGATGCGGAGGGCCTAGGCTGCTGTCTCAGCCTCAGATTCAGCTGCTTCAGTTCCTGTATTTTTCGTGTCAGCCTCAGGCTGGCGAGTCGTCAGCACGATATCGACGACATCTTTTTGAGGCATGGTCATGGCTACTTCCACATCCCGTCCGAAGAATCCGGCCATTTGCTTTTCATAGCTGCGCTCCCACTTTTTGTAGGGAACTTTGGGGGTGTTAAATCGCAGGCGCAGGGCGTAGCGACCGTCTTCAGTTTTCTCTTCGTTGTAAGCCGCAATGCGGGGCAGTTCCGCATCGGTTGCCCCCTTAAGACTGAGGTGCTCGAGGGCGGTATCGAGGTGAGCATCGGCCCCGTAATTATATTTGGTGATGTCTTCGCGGATTTGAATTTGAATGTTGGTTGCCTGCTGCTCTCGCAGTTGCAACATCTCATCTGTGGCTGCTTTCAAAGGCGGCACTGGCTTCAGCTCCACCGCTTTCATCACCGCGCCTCCCAGCAACAGCGGCAACCCGATGGAAAGACCGATCAAGTTTGCCGTTGGGTTGTTGTACTCGACAAAGCCCCAGATCGTTCCGGCTACGCCTAGAACGAGAACGATGACGCTGAGAGGAACGGGAAGACGACTGAACATTGAGATAGTGCCGATAAAGTAAAGATCCGCGCGTCGGTCGAAGCCAAAGCTGACGGCGCTGCATTTGTAACGTACTGTAAATTAATCTATCAAACTGCGGTTCGCGATGCGATCGCATTTTGGCTCGTTTGGTCTAGGAATGCGGCTTGTCTGTCGAACTGTCGCTATTCGAGCGAGATTTTCGAGCGAACGCATTTAAGTCAACCAACTTCACAATCGCTGAGTTGCCGACTCAATCGTGGATTCGGCTAGGTGAGATTGCCGGGGCAAATGTTAACATGTGCGGAATATTCACCCAAAATTTGCACTTTCTATGATTACCGTGTCGTTGCCTGCTATCGCTTCGTTCCACTCGCGCTGAGGTTCTCCCCGTGACTGCTAGCACCCTCTCCAATCTCGCCCGTCAAACTCCTACCAGCGCTGAATTGCCCTCAGAACTCGACCCCAATCGCCAACTCATTGTTATCCTCGATTTTGGTTCGCAATATTCTGAATTAATTGCCCGTCGGATTCGCGAGACGAACGTTTATTCTGAAGTGCTTTCATACCGCACGGCAGCGGCCCAGCTAGCCCAGCTCAACCCGCGCGGCATTATCCTCTCAGGTGGACCGAATTCGGTATACGACGACTACGCTCCTGCCTGCGATCCCGAGATTTGGCAGCTGGGCATTCCGATTCTGGGGGTGTGCTATGGCATGCAGTTGATGGTGCAACAGTTGGGCGGTCGCGTTGAGGCGGCAGACAAATCGGAATACGGGCGTGCTTCGTTGTTTGTACAGGATCCCACCGACCTGCTTACCAACGTCGAAGATGGCAGCGTCATGTGGATGAGCCACGGCGATTCAGTGACGCAAATGCCGGACGGCTTCTCGGTGTTGGCTCGCACGGACAATACGCCCCATGCGGCGATCGCCGATCACGAGCGTAAACTGTATGGCGTGCAGTTTCATCCTGAAGTCGTGCATTCCATCGGCGGCCAAGCGTTGATTCGCAATTTCGTTTATCACATTTGCACTTGCGAACCGACCTGGACAGTAGAAGCTTTTGTGGAAGGTGCTATCCGCGAAATTCGCGCTAGGGTCGGAGACAAACGAGTACTGCTGGCGCTATCGGGGGGAGTCGATAGTTCGACGCTGGCCTTCCTCATGCACGAAGCCATTGGCGATCGTCTGACGTGCATGTTTATCGACCAAGGCTTCATGCGCAAGGGCGAACCGGAAAGACTGTTGGATTTGTTCGAGAAAAAATTTCATATCAAAGTCGAATACGTGATGGCCCGCGAGCGCTTTTTAGCGCAGATCGCTGGCGTGACCGATCCCGAAGTCAAGCGCAAGCGCATCGGCCACGAATTTATCCGCGTGTTTGAAGGCGAATCCAAACGACTGGGGCCGTTTGATTATCTCGCCCAAGGGACTCTCTATCCCGACGTCATCGAATCGGCTGATTCCAACATCGACCCGCAAACGGGCGAGCGGGTAGCAGTCAAAATCAAGAGTCATCACAATGTCGGCGGTCTACCCGAGGATCTGCGCTTCAAGCTGGTCGAGCCGCTGCGCAAACTGTTCAAGGATGAAGTGCGCCAAGTCGGGCGATCGCTGGGGTTGCCGGAAGAAATTGTCAGACGCCATCCCTTCCCTGGGCCCGGCCTGGCCATTCGCATCATTGGCGAAGTCACTGCCGAGCGCTTGAATACATTGCGGGATGCCGACCTGATCGTGCGCGAAGAAATTGTCAATGCGGGTCTTTATCACGATACTTGGCAAGCCTTTGCCGTGTTGCTACCCGACGTGCGTTCGGTGGGCGTGATGGGCGATAAGCGTACCTATGCATCACCCGTCGTACTGCGCGTCGTTAGCAGCGAAGACGGCATGACAGCTGACTGGTCGAAACTTTCCTATGACGTACTCGACACCATTTCCAATCGCATCGTGAACGAAGTGGCAGGTGTCAACCGAGTCGTTTACGATATCACTTCCAAGCCACCTGGTACCATCGAGTGGGAGTAGGTCAACCTCGCAAGACAGCTCATGTTTCCGGTCGCCGCTGACACGCTTTTAGCCTTCCAGCGTTGCCAGCGTCAGCCGTACCTCGAACAATTTGGTCCCGAGGAAGCTCGCCAGGAACCCAGCGATTTTCTCAAGCACCTGCGACGCGATCGCCAGGCATTGCTAGCCGATATCAAAACTGCGTTTCCCGGCGATAGTGTGGGTGTGTGGCAACCGAAAACCGTCAAGACCGAGGGAGATCGCCTAGAACAGCTCGTCAAGCGAGCTGAATGCACCCGTAGCCTAATGAATGCAGGTATTGAGCGCATTTACGATGGCGTGCTGCTCGACATTAGCGAGAATGGTGATTTACCTCCATTGATGAGCTTCCCGGACGTACTCATCCGGTTGGAACGGCAGGACGTTGAAGATCGTTGGTATTACATGCCGGCCATCGTCCGGACGGGCAAGCAGGTGAAACCGCCCTATCGCTTAGCTCTTGCCATTTTGACCTATCTGCTCGAACGCACGCGCGGCCACGTTATCAATGGCGGACAACTGGTACTGCGCGATCGCATTTGGCGTCGGGTCGATTTGACGCATGCTCGTGCTGCTCTCCCGGCCCTCCTGCAAGACTTTGCCACCGTTATCGAACGTGCTGAAGCTCCTGACGTGCACATGTCTCGCAGTCGATGCAGTTTATGTACTTGGTACGACCACTGCCTCCAACATGCCCGAGCCACGCGTCCCTTGGCACTTCTCCCTGGGGTGACCGCCCCTCGCTTTCAAGCACTCCAGACAGTAGGCATCGAAACCGTTAACGCCTTAGCCGAGGCCGAAGTTGATGCGCTGCAAAATATCTCTGGTTTGGGTCGTACCACTGCGCGCAAGCTGATTTTTCAAGCCCGAGCCGCCCGCGATGACAAGGCGCTCTCCATCGAACCCTACACACTACCCCGGGCTGAGGTCGAGCTTTATTTTGATATCGAGGCTGACCTGGCTCGTAATGCCGCCTATCTGCTGGGCGTGCTCGTCATCGACCGGAAAACCGAGACGTTTAGTTATCGCGCCTGCTTAGCTGACGATCCGGACGACGAAGGGACAAATTGGCTGCAATTTCTCGACCTTGTCGCTCTTTATCCTGAAGCTCCGGTTTATCATTTTCATTCGTTTGAAATCCAAACCTGTCGCCGCCTTACCGAGCAATACGGTACCGATCGCGCGGCATTGAACGCTCTATTGGCCCGTATGGTAGATCTGCATCCCATCGTCAGCCAGTGCGTCGTGTTGCCGACCGAAAGCTATTCCCTCAAGCACATTGCTCGGTGGCTGGGATTTAGTTGGCGGCAGTCCGATGCCGATGGCGCGCAATCGATCTTTTGGTACGCCCAATGGTTGGAAACTGGCGATCGCAATTTCCTTAATGCCACCGTGACTTATAACGAGGACGATTGCCGCGCCACGTATCACCTCAAACAATGGTTGGAAACCCGTGCCGATCTCGGTCATGTTGAACCCGATCTGCTGACGCTCGTTCGCGAAGAAATCAGCGTGGCTCCCGCTATCGCACTTGAAAACGCAGTCAAGCCCGAGAGACTTTATCCCAGTCTGGATAGCGGAGATATCTGAGATGCTTGGGTCGCTGCCATTCCGGGGCGCTAGAAGGCGATCGCTATTTTCCAGATCGCGCTCTTTGGGCCACCTTGCGGTGGCGTTTCCAGGCTGAAACCGTCCAGTCACTGAGGGAGTGACTCATAGCTCCCAACTCCAACCCCAAACACGTCCAGCCCAACAATATTCCGTGCGAGAAGTCACCGTCGGGGACAGGCTGCCCGAGCCACTGCCAGGCAGCGCGTCCCCACGCCAGCGGAGCCCAAGAGCTGTAACCGAGACGATATCTAGCGTAGGTTCCAATGGCCCCGATGCCCAATACCCAGACGCTGAGGTAAAGCAGCCGCAGCGTCGTTCCGACTATCGGGCCGTGAGACCATATCGAACGATGATGCAGGGTACGCCGATACGGAATCCACAGCCAACGCAGCCACAGCCAGCGCTGGTATTGAAGCGAGCGCGTGTCCAGATCGCCGCCAAACATCAGTCCGCTAAACAAATAAGCTCCTCCGACAGCAAGCGCCACTGTGGTACTACGTGCAGCCGCGCCGACGAGCAGCGTGATGAATGGTAGCGTCCACAGCGTGACGCGATCGTGAACTCGGCCAGAAGGCATAAAACTCGTTAGTCTTTGCTGCCGAGCCTATCTCACCGCCGATGGCTTGGCGACCAAGGCATCTAGCAGACCGCGTGATTTAAATATCTCGAATAAATTGATATTCCGCTCCACCAAGCAGGCATGACCGCTGTCGGGCAAAATTTCGACAGCCGCGCGCGGCAGGCGGGCAGCAATTCGCCGCGCCTCGGCTACAGAAGGCAGGACGCGATCGCGAGCGCTGGCAATGACCAAAGCCGGAACGCTCACCGTCTCCAGACTGAGTTCGTCCGCGCGAAATCGTTGCAATAGCTGGAAACGATGCAGGCTAGTTTGCTTGTCGACGACGCGAATGATTTCCAAAAAGCGTTCTCGATCGCGATCGGTTACCTGCGATGCAGCTAGTAACCAGCGTAAGGATTGCGGCAGAGAAGAGTGATACACCCATTCTGGCAAGAGGGACATCCACTGACTGACGCCATGCAGCCAGGACTGCCGCGCGAGAGAAGAGGCTGGATTAATCAGCGCCAGCCCGGCCAGGTGCTGCGGGCAGCGAGCCGCCACCGCCATCGCCCAGCATCCCCCAAAAGACTCGCCGCACAAAACTGCAGGTTCGGATGGTAGGTGCGCGATCGCAAAATCGAGCATCTCGTCCCACGAAAGGAGCGCACCCGTCGTCGGCAAACTCAAACACCGGACATCGAAATGGCTCGACAGAGCGGGACGTTGCCGATAGAACAATTTGCCGGTGCCGTCCATGCCGGGGAAGTACAGCAGCGGCATTCGTCGCTGTACCGCAGTCGCGGTATTGGAAGCAATCACATGCGAGCGGGCGTCGCGTCTAGCCGAGTGAATCGTCGCTCTCACGCTGGGATTGCTCCGTAAAGGATTTCGAGCAGCCGTCCGCGCGTCCGACTGGATAGACGTAACGCTAAATCGGTCATGTCTTGCCCGCGAGCGGGTTGGCGATCGCGAGTGGTAATCCAAATTGGCGGCGCGACGATAACGTCGACATCGCGGTACATGACAACGGGATGGGCTCCCCGTCCGTAAAATGAAGGCTCGTCCGGATCGAACCAGCGGAATAGAGCTAGCGGTAAATCGGGCGCGCGATATTCGGCGCGAGGACAAATAGCTACGGGCACGATGGGGAGAGGATCGACCTGAGATCGCAAAGCGAGATGGGCAAAGCCGCGATGAAAGGCTGTCATGCGATAGGGCTGGCGATGGGCAGTCATGGAATCTACCCCTTCCGGGAAGACGCCAATCGCGGTTTCTTGCTGTAAGCAGAGTTCTACCTGCCGCATGAATTCCACCTGTTGGCGTTTGCTGCGGCCTAAGGGCAGGCAATCGAGCTGCTCGATCATCTCTCGCAATCCCGGCACCTGCGTCATGTAGTAGTGGCAGGCGAACCGCACCGGCAGCGCCAAAGCTGACATCACCACCAATGGGTCGAGAATGCTGCGATGATTGCTAGCCACAATTGCCGCTCCATCCGGCCAGTGCTGTTGCCCGAATATGCGCACCCGCGTTTGACACGCAGCCAACATGCCTCGCGACCAATCTAAAGGAGAGGGAGAAAGCTGAACGGGTGCAAATGAAGTCATCATTGAGGAAATGTAGAGTGCAAGCTCGGACAAGCCAATTAGCAATTACATTCGATCTATCTTCATCCTAGGTGATGTTATTAAGTTTTGTTTCTCAGACGCAGTTGTCGTACTTGCGTGGGGAGGGTAGTTGCACGTGCGAGTTGATTTTGTTAGGCACGGCATTGCCGAAGAGCGAGCGCCGAGACTCCTCGACGCTGAGAGAGCTCTAACCAATAAAGGTCGAACGAAAGCAGCGGCGATCGCCGCCCGTCTGCATCGCTGGGATTGGCAGTGGGATGTCATTCTGACCAGTCCGTTGGTTCGCGCGCGCCAGACCGCCGAGATTTTGCAGGCAGCCCAATTGGCAGCGGAGGTAGAAGTATTAGAGGCTTTGGCTCCAGGCGGCGAATTTGGCGAATTTATACGTTGGCAGCAGAGTCGCCCCGACGTTAATGACGTGGCTTTAGTCGGTCATCAGCCGGATTTGAGCTGCTGGATAGAGCTGGCCGTTTGGGGGCAAGCCAACGGTCATATTCAACTCAAGAAAGCTGGTGTCGGTCGCGTTGAGTTCGCGGGGGGCCAAGCACGCTTGGGACGCGGACTCTTGCTGGAAGTGCTAACGCCCAAAACTTTGCTGGCTGATATCCATAACTTTTGACGCTTGAGGTTCGATATGTTTGGCGTTATGGGTTCGAGATGAAGGTACTGACATTGGCTGGATTCTGGGTAGCTAAAACGTCCTAAGTCGCTGGATGGCTGCGATAACGCATTGCATTCCACCAGCCCGCGCTACTCCGCAAACATCCCCTTTTTGCGCAGGACATCGATGAATTGATAAACCGCTGGCGAGCGATCTGCACCGGCAACCACTGCGGCCCCAATCGAGCGCTCTAACGGCACGGGAAGCTTGCAAGATCGAACCCCGGTAGGAATGGGCAGCGCAGCCAGTCGGGGTAAGATAGCCGCTCCGAGCCCCTGGGCTACCATGCTCAGAATGGTGGAATCCTCTTTGATTTCGTAGGCCACCTCAAACGGTTGTCCTGTCCTGGCCCAATGTTCTCGCACCATTGAGGTGCATTCCGCATAGTTGTACAAAATGAACGAATAGCGAGAAAGCCCTTCCCAACTAAGGTGCTCTGCATGGGGGGCCTCGCTCTCGGGTAGCAGAACGACAAACTCATCCCTGGCAATTTCCCACGTTTCAAATTCGGACGCACGCGGCAACGGGACCAACCCAATATCTACAGCTCCTTCTCGCAGCGCTTGTTCTACCTCCAGGGGCGCGCTCTCTATCAGCGTGACCTCGATGTTAGGAAAACGCTGCGTCAGCCGCGAAATCGCCGGAGGGACCAGATGGGTGGCAGCGCTGCGAAACGAGGCAATACGGACGCGCCCTCCATCCAGTCCTCGCACGACGTTCGCATCTCGCTCCATCTGCTCCCGCGTCTGCACGATTTGGCGGGCATGCTGCACCATCTGCTCCCCAACTTCGGTCAATCGCGCGCCAAATCGACCTCGAGAGAGCAAGATGATACCCAGTTCGTCCTCTAAAGACGCGATCGCTCGACTGACGGCTGACTGCGAAATGCCCAACTCGATGGCGGTTGCCGAAAAGTTCCGCGATTGCGACACGTTCAGAAAAATTTGCAGCTGTTCCACGTTCATGGGCGCAACCTGTGACGCGCGATCGCAACAGACACCGACTTACGTCATGCCAGATACATTCGCTTTTCGCATAGTTGTGCTTCGCAGATCGTGTTGTAAATCACTGTTTACAGAGATAGATTATCTTCAAATTTGCCAATGATAGTACATGTGCACCGTCGGCAGGCGCAAGTTTTGAGGGAATTTACGGTATGTTTGAACTCGTCTCCTACAAAAAGTTCCGCGATACCCCGCAAGTTCGGTTCTTCGATATCACCATCCCCAACTCGAATGCTCGGGATCTGGTGTGTCACGAAGGACCAGCTACAAGTCCGAACAACACGTCTGAAGGTCACTGGCAGTTCTATCTGCATCCCGGTCAGGAAGACAATTTACTGGCGCTGTCAGGTGGAAGAACGTTTTATTTGGTGAATCTCTCGTGGCGGCAGCCGTTTCACGTGGTTCGGCTCGAAGCCAACGGCGACATTCTTCGCATTCCCCCCGGCACGTTCCATCGCTCGGTGTCCGATCCTCAGGGGTCGATCGTGATTAATCAAGCTGTGCGAGAAGCTACAGCTACTGTAGAGAGTGAGTTTCGCGTTTACAACAGCGCCGAGATTCCTCGCCTGATGCAGATTCTGTCAGATGCGGCTGCACCCGCTCAGCTCCAGCCTACCGAGACCACTCGCCGCAAAGCTGCGTGAAGATTGGATCGGAGGGCTCTATGTCTAAATTGATGCTGTTCGCATTCTGCTGCTAGCTGGTTGCTGGAGAAAATACTTAGCGTTGTCTTCTACTGCAAAGTTAGGGCCAGTACATCCACAACGGTAAACCCGCGGTGGATAGCTCGAACTGCAAGCGCTGCGCCAGCTTTTGGCCTGGAATCAAGCGCATGATGGGATTGGGCGGGCGTGGCGTCACGTCAAAAAACTTGGTATCGCTGGGTAGATTAGTGAGCTGTGCTGCCCAGCTGCGCGCGTCTTCTTCGGTTCCCAATCGATCCACAACTCCCAACGTTAGAGCTTGCTCGCCGCTGAAAATCCGACCGTCAGCAAAAGCCCGGACTGCAGATACGGAAAGATCGCGCGCTTTCGCGATCGCCTGCACGAACTGGTTATAGGTCGTGTCGATGAGTTCCTGCAAAATTTGCTGTTCGGCAGGAGTCAGTTCGCGATCGAAAGCCAAAATGTCTTTGTAAGGGCCGGACTTAATCACTTTGAACGAAACCCCCACTTTTTCAAGCAAGCGCTCGACATTGTTGCCCCGCAAAATCACGCCAACGCTGCCCGTTATCGTGCCGGGATTGGAGACGATGTGCTGCGCGCCCATAGCAATGTAAACGCCACCCGAAGCCGCGATGTTACCAAAACTAGCTAAGATTTTGACGCCTTTCTCCTGAAGCTGCTTCAGGGCTTCGTAGATTTCTTGAGAATCACCGACGGTGCCGCCAGGGCTGTCAATCCGCAAGACGAGAGCGGGAAATTTCATGTCCTCAACCTGTTTCAGCGCTTTGAGAACGCGCACTCGGGCTTTGGTATCGATCGGACCGCTCACTTCTAATCGCGCAATGCGCCGCCGAACGTTCCCTCTCAATAGCTTTTTCAACATCTGTTTTCAGTCGCAATAGCGCTCGATTGACGTTTCAACTGAACCTGGAGCGTCATTTTCTCGTATGGGTCGAGATGGCTCTGATCGCTTTTTTAAGATCGCTGAGTCTTCAAATCGCTAGCAATTTCAGTCTGCCTCGCATCATCCATCCAAATCGGCAAATAGCAAAGGCGCGATCGCGGCTGCTTCGGCCAAAGTCGTGTCTTCGTGAATGTCGAAGCTATAAAAGCGATCGAGTTTGTCGCAAAAGGTCTCGGGGGTCATAGCTTGCACGTTAGAGCTGATGATGTAGCTCTGCGATGGGGCCGATCGAAAGGACTGATATGCCTTATTGCAATAAGCTAGCTTTTCAGCCGCCGGGGCCGAGTTCCACGTCTCAGCCGTGGCTTGACTGGAGAGGGTACTGGGTGGAGTCTCGACATCGGTGACAGCCGCGATCGCCGAACTGACGAACACTAGCATCAAAGCCAAGGCTCCTACAATTACCCTTGCAATCGATCGATGCCAAACCCGGCCAAGCCACTCAGACATATCAGACATAAAGCTAGTTCGCGGCGAAACGTTTTAACAGTGTAGTCATCAGTTTAGACTGCTAGGCTGTAAAAAAACTTCAGATAGGCTGTAAAAAAACTTCAGACTCGCTGCTGGCAAGAGATTGTGGGACGCAAAGTCAAGAAAATTAAGTTCCCCCATCTGCGGGGCTCGAAATGGACAGCCATGCAAGAGGTGATGGGCTGGCGGCACTTTCAGGTTCGCGATCGCCAGGAGCGAAATGGCGTGGTGTTTGCCGAACTGGTTTCGACTTGCCAGCCTGACGTGAAGGTGTGGGTGAACGCGCAGACGCTGCGCAACCGTCAACTGTGGCGCGCGGGCTGGTTGAGTTTAGACGAGCAGCGCGAGCTGGCCGCGCTTGAAGCGATCGCGACTGAGATGGCAGCATCGTCTGTGGACAGCAACACTTCCTCAGCCTGAGGCACGGCAATCGGCATGGCTATACGCATTGGCAACGGATACGACATCCATCGTTTGGTCGGCGATCGCCCTTTGATTTTGGGCGGTGTCGATATTCCTTACGAAAAAGGCTTGCTGGGTCACAGCGATGCTGACGTACTGGCTCATGCCATCACTGACGCGCTGCTAGGTGCCGCCTCGTTAGGCGATATCGGCCAGCACTTTCCCCCCGACGACCCGCAGTGGAAAGGAGCGGACAGCATGAAACTATTGGCCCGCATCGTAGAGCTGGTGCGCGATCGCGGTTGGGCCATTGCCAATATCGATTCTGTCGTCGTGGCAGAGCGTCCTAAGCTCAAACCCCACATTCCCCATTTACAGCAGCGTCTAGCCGAAGTCATTGACGTTACTCCCGAGCAAGTGAGCGTGAAGGCGACGACAAACGAAAAGCTCGGTCCCGTCGGGGCGGGAGAAGCGATCGCTGCCTATGCCGTTGCTCTGCTCGAGTCGGTCTGAGATGAGACGCAAGGTTACGTCCCGAAACGCGATCGAGCTGGATTTGGCGAAAATCGAGCGATCGGGTTTGCCGCCAAATACGGCGGGGGTGGATGAAGCCGGACGAGGAGCTTGGTTCGGCCCGGTCGTGGCTGCCGCCGTCATGCTGACAGAGACTCAGCGCGAGTACCTGCAACAACAAGGCGCAACCGATAGCAAGCAGCTCAAACCTCTACGGAGAGAGCGACTCGCTACCGAGATTCGCCTGCACGCCCGCGCCTGGGCTTTAGGTTGGGCTCACCCGCACGAGATCGATCGCGTCAATATTCTGCAGGCTACGTTCCTAGCGGCTCGCCGTGCATTGTACTGGCTCGACCCCCAGCCGAGCGCTTGCGCAATGGACGGCAATCATTGCATCGCTAACCTCAAGCTGCCGCAAATTGCCGTGGTGCAAGGAGACAGCAAATGCCTCGAAATTGGCTGTGCCAGCATCTTGGCCAAAACTCACCGCGATCGCTGGATTTGCACCCTCGCTCAGCAGTACCCGGGGTACGACCTGGCAGCCAATAAAGGATACGGCACGCCCGCCCACCGCCGAGGGTTAGAACAGCTGGGCACGACGCCATTGCATCGCCTGACTTTCAGACCGTGTCAGCAGCGCTCTCTCCCCCTCGATCGCTGTACGAGTTGAATCGGTAGGGGATGATTCTGACCCGAATCAGTTTTGGGTGCGATCCCCACACAGGAGCGCAAATGGGTGGTAGGCTCGGCGCTAGCGGTTAGCCGCTTCCTGATTGAATGAAAGTACGCCAGCAACATTTTGATTAACGGAGCAACGGTATGTACATCGTACAAATCGCCTCTGAGTGCGCTCCGGTCATCAAAGCCGGAGGGTTGGGCGATGTCGTTTACGGCCTCAGTCGAGAGCTAGAACTTCGCGGTCATACCGTCGAATTGATTCTGCCCAAGTATGACTGCATGCGCTACGACCACGTTTGGGGCATGCACGATGCTTTTCAGGATTTGTGGGTGCCTTGGTATGGCGGGGCCATTCACTGTTCGGTTGATTGCGGTTGGGTACACGGGCGGCTGTGCTTTTTCATCGAGCCGCATTCCGGCGATAACTTCTTCCATCGCGGCACCTACTATGGCGCGCCAGACGACCCGATGCGCTTTGCCTTTTTCAGCAAAGCTGCGCTCGAATTTTTACTGAAAAGCAACAAGCGCCCCAACATCCTCCACTGCCACGATTGGCAAACGGGTCTGGTGCCCGTGATGTTGTACGAGATGTACCGCTTTCACGGGATGGATACCCAACGAGTGTGCTACACGATCCACAATTTCAAGCATCAAGGAGTCACCGGCCCACAAATTCTGTGGGGTACGGGCTTAAATAACGATGCCTACTACTACGGCTTCGATCGCCTGCGGGATAACTATCATCCCGGCGCGCTCAACATGATGAAAGGCGGTATTGTCTATTCCAACTACGTCAACACCGTCTCGCCCCACCATGCTTGGGAAGCTCGTTTCTCTGATATTAGTTGCGGTCTGGGCCAGACCCTCGACGCTCACCACCAAAAGTTTGGCGGCATTCTCAATGGCATCGATTACAACATGTGGAACCCCGAGGTAGATCGCTATATTCCCCATCCGTACACTCCCGAAACGTTTGCAGTCAGACGCAAGAATAAAGACGAACTGCGGGAGCGGCTGTTGTTGACGGAGAGTGATAAGCCCCTCGTTGCCTATATCGGTCGCTTGGACGATCAAAAGGGGGTGCATTTGGTGCATCACGCTATTTATTACTCCCTCAACCAGGACGCGCAGTTTGTCCTGCTGGGTTCGGCTACCGCACCCGACATTAACTCGTGGTTCTGGCATGAGAAACATTTCCTCAACGACAACTCAGACGTTCATCTCGAACTCGGGTTTAATGAGGAGCTTTCTCACCTTATTTATGCGGGGGCCGATCTCATCGTGGTGCCCAGTAATTACGAACCCTGCGGTCTCACTCAGATAATTGGCTTGAAATACGGTGCTGTGCCCGTGGTGCGAGGCGTTGGCGGGCTAGTGAGTACGGTGTTCGATCGCGATTATGACGTCAAGCACCCGCTGGAAGAGCGCAACGGCTTTGTGTTTTACCAAACCGATCAGAATGCACTTGAATCGGCGCTCGATCGCGCGTTGGGGCTTTACAAAGAGCAGCCTGACGAATTCGAGAAATTGGCGATCGCTGGGATGAATTGCGATTACTCCTGGAATGTGCCGGGAGAACAGTACGTGAGCGCGTACGAGCACATTCGCAGCTAAGTATCGAGCCCAAAGGCAAAAGCGATCGCCGACCCTAATTTGCGAGGCGATCGCTTTTTTATTGGATTATTCAATCGTGACGCCGCGTGCTTGGAGGGCAGCTTGTTGATCCTGACAGGTTTGAGAGCGACAGGGATTACCGCGCAGGCGTAATAGGTCTCCATTGCCCAGGCCCGGATTGTCTACCAAAGGTTGAATGTTGGAGATGATGTTGGTGCCCAGGAATAATCCTGACAAAGCGGTCAGATTTTCTAAAGGCGCTAAGTCGGAGATTTGGTTGTCATCGAGGTCGAGTTGGACTAATGCATTGAGTCCTGCCAGGGGAGTTAAGTCTTCAATCGAGTTACTCTCCAATCCCAATGTGGTCAGCACGGATAAGTTGGCTAGGGGCTGCAGGTCGAGGATCGCGTTGTCATTTAGGGCTAGAAATGACAGATTGGCTAGTCCTGACAAAGGGGTGAGGTCGCTAATGTCGTTGGTGGTCAGGATGAGAATATCGAGTGCCAGCAATCCCTCTAATCCATTCAGGCTGGTAATGCGATTGTCGAAGAGATTGAGCGTGGTCAGCTGGGTGAGGTTGCTAAGGGAGCTGACGCTTTGAATTTCATTGGACGAAGCCAACAGTCCGCGCAAGTTCGTTAAATTAGCCAGAGGACTGAGATCGTCGATGATGTTGTTCGACAGAATCACTTCTTCCAGTGCGGTCATCGAAGATAGAGCACTAATATCGGCGATCGCGTTGCCGCTGAGAAAAAGTCTGCGCAGTTGGGTCAGCCCGGATAGGTCACTGATGGAGGTAATCGTGCCGTTATCGACGAGCCCCAAGTCGGTGAGATTGGTCAATCCGGCTAAGCCGCTCACGTCATTGACGGAGTTGGACCCGACATCCAGAGCGCTGAGGTTGGCGAGCTGAGCTAGCGGTCCTAGATCGCTAATGGCGTTATCGAACAGGTCGAGTCCGGAGAGAGAGGTCAGAGCTTCAATTCCTGCCAACGAGGACAGTCCGCGTCCGGAGGCATCTAAAAAGGTCAGACTTTCAGCCGCTGAGCGGGTGACGGGACTATTAGCTTGACCCAATGCGTCTAGAACGGCTTGTTCCAAGTTGCTATCGGCAAAGGCGATCGCGTCTGGTGGGGGCGTCGGAACTGGAGTTGGTGTCAGTGCGGGTGTCGGTGCAGTAGTGGGCGTAGCCGTGGGTGACGGCGAGGTGATGGGTGTTGGAGGCGTTGTTGGAGAAGCAGTCGGACTTGGCGTGGGGGAAGCGGACGGGTCGGGGCTGGGGAAAACGCGCGGCCCGGTAGAGGGGGTTGGCGATGGCGTAGCTGTGGGCGTGCTACTGGGGGTTGAGGTAGGAGTCGGAACGAGGTTAAGGAATTCGGCGCTGATTTGATTAGCGTTGATGCGATCGCCTTGGGGCAGCAAGCGATTGGCTCCGTCGGCTAAGGTCTGCGCGTCAGCGTCGGTGCCGAATGACAGGGCCGATAGTAGTAGCGCAATATCGCGGCGTTCGAGACCGGAATCATCGGCTTCGACGAAATTGACTTCTGTGGGAATGAGGGGATTGGAGAGGTCTTCTGGATCGACTGCATCCGAGACGCGTAGGAGAGCATTGGCTGCAGTCGCGATCGCGTCGTCGCTGAGGATGGCTCGGTCGGGCAGGTTGAGAAAGACTGAGGCGATCGCGGTGTCGTTGAGGGTGACGACCTCCTCGTTATTTTCTAAGACGAGGGAGACGGCTGATTCTGTGGTGGGCTGGGGGGAGGCTGTCTGTACTCGGGCCTGGGGGGGATTGACTGCTAGGGGTTGAGGGTCGGAGCCGCACGCACCTAAACCGACGAGCACCGCGAAGGGTAAGACGAGCTGGGCTCGACGGGGGAATTGGTTCATGATGACTCCTCACAACAAACGATCGCGCGGATCGGTAGTCTGGCGTTTGAGCTTTGGCAGTTCGGTAAAACTGACGGGCCGCATTCAGTTACCCACACCTAAATTTGATATGTCAAGCAATTTCGCATGGGGGGAAAACTGCTTGTGGCGATCGCCAGAACGCATTTATAGTCACCTAATAACATGCCCTTAATTGCTAGGTAATCTAACGTTGAAGTTATAGGGAATTGCTCGGAAGGGCGAACGGTTTTGTCGCAAACTTGGAGGGCACGGACGCGAGAAATGGGGTGGCGCGGTATGGCTCGGGTTGGCATTAATGGTTTCGGTCGTATTGGCCGGTTAGTGTTGCGGGCGTCGCGGGATTGGCCGGAGTTGGAGTTCGTGCATGTCAACGAGCTGCACGGTGGAGCTGCGACTGCTGCTCACTTACTCAAGTTCGATTCCGTGTTGAAGGCGGCGGCGGATGGGCCGTTGCAGGGGATTTTGGGGTATGAGGAGCGGCCGTTGGTTTCGATTGACTACGTGAATGACCCGCGATCGGCGATTGTTGATGCGCTTTCGACGATGGTGCTGGATGAGACGCAGGTGACGGTGTTGGTGTGGTACGACAACGAGTGGGGGTATTCGAATCGGATGGCGGAGTTGGCGCAGAAGGTGGCTCGGTTGATGACGAGGTAGATGTAGTGAAAAGGGTGGAGCGATCGCATTGTTGAAGCTTGTTGGATAATGTCTGGCATGGCCAAGTGCTGGTTTCCTTGGAATATGGCTGGACGAGATCCTGCGGAATTGACTGAAGTTTCGGTTAGTCTCCCCTTTGGTATTGGTTCTGCGAAGTGGAAAGCAGATCCAACGGAGCGGGAAGCGGCTTGGGAGCTTTATGTGGAGCTGGTGACGCGCGTGGCGGTGCAGCCGTTGCCGGATGGCGTAGGTACAGTTCGGGAGGCGATGAATTCGCTTTATAGTTTATTCGCATCTACGCGGGAGATTTTGAGAGATGCGGGACCGAAGGTTGGAGCCTCTCGGGATTCAGTGGGCGGGATTGCTATCGCGGTGTTGAACAAGGGCTTACGTCCGTTTTTGTCGAAGTGGCATCCAGAATTACAGGCATGGGAGGCAATCAAGCGGGATAATGTGAGTCCAAAAGCTCACGAGCAGGACTGGGAATTAGAGCCACAAGCACGAGGAGAATTGGAAGTTCTGCGAAAAAAGTTGGCGCAGTATGCATCTGAGTTAGCAAAAATTGCTGGAATCAAAGGAAAAAACATCTGAACAATGAGTTTTATCTTTATCAGCTATAGCCGTAAAGACCAGGCATATGTAAGCAAGCTGACAAAGGCTCTACAAGATCGTCAACTTCCTTTTTGGATTGACGATCGCATCGACTATGGCACTCAATGGCCGAGGGCCATCCAGGAAAACCTGGAAAAATGTAAAGTCTTTATCTTAATTATGACCCCTAACTCTTATGATTCCCACTGGGTACAGTGCGAACTTAGCCTTGCCTTAGAGATGAGGAAGTATATTTATCCTCTTTTGCTGAATGGATCTCGCTGGTTGTCTGTCGCTGCAATTCAAACTGTTGATATTAAGGGAGGAAGACTGCCTCCAGAGAATTTCTTCAAAACAGTTGGCAAGCACTTTGTCGGTTCGAGGACAGGAACTATTTGGCAGACAGTCAAACCAATAATTCAAGCTAAGTTGGAAGACGAACTCACTTCTGAAAAAGGAGTTGACTACACGCGACTGTGCGATTTATTGAAGGCGCAAAACTTTGAGGATGGTGACTATGAAACTTACTTGCGTATGTTGGAAGTTGTAGGAAGAAAGGAGGGAGACTGGTTACGACCCGAAGAGGCGCTCAATTTCCCCTGTACCGACCTCAAAACGATAGACCGACTTTGGGGCAAATACAGCAATGGCCGTTTTGGGTTTAGCGTCCAAAAAGAAGTTTACGTTCAGTGTGGTGCCAAGCTGGATGGCAAGTATCCAGGTGATAAAATCTATGAAGAATTCAGCGATCGCGTGGGTTGGAGAATGAACTCTTCCGGGTGCATCCCAGATTTGCAGAGTCAGGCAGACAGAAGCTGCCCATTGAGATAAGCACACCGATGCTTGAGCACCT
>JBCBVC010000079.1:0-20006 GCA_039817845.1 Cyanobacteria bacterium J06642_2 | reverse complement strand
TTAAGGGGGTGGAGATCGCATCAGAGGGGATAGAGGTTGCAACCTACGCTATGAGGTTTAACGCGACACAGCGATCTGAGAAAGTTGCAGCACTGACCTAACATGGGGCGATCTCCATCCCACAACCTTCTCGACTGAAACTACTGGTGTTGCAAAGTAGAACTCCTTCCAGGCAACAACTCACTTACAAGCCAATCGTGGAGCCATCGAGCAGAATTTCATTGATATCCCGCTCAGCTTTCAACACCCCTTCAGACGAAAAGACATTGACAAATTTCTGGTAGGAATCGAGGTCGCGGTCGTCCAGTTCGCGGAACCCTCGCAGACGCGGCTGAGCAACGTAGCTGGCCTGTTCCTCCTCCAGTGCGGTGTACTTAGCCAACACCGGGCGGTAAGTGTCAAAATCCTCATTCGCCAGACGCGTCGCCTCGTCAATCACTTCTACCACTCGCTTCGCCACTTCAGGCCGCTCCTCGATAAACTTGCTCGAAAGCACCGAAGCTCCGGAATAAAAGGGATCGGAAATAAACATCGAGCAGGGATTGATCATGGCTCGCTTCGCCTGCTGGGTGGCGGAAGCGATCGAGCCGACCGGTTCGAGTGAAAGGGTGGCATCTACACTGCCAGCCACCACCGAGGGCATTTGCAAACCGACCGCCAATTCCGTCACCCGCACGTCTTTATCCGGGTCGAGACCATTTTGACGGACGAGAAAACGAGTAATCGTCCGCCACTGAATGCCGGGTACCGTACCAATGGTTTTCCCTTTCAGATCGGCAAATGACGTCACGGGCGAATCGTTGGGCACGAGCAAGACATCGTTCGTCCGGTCAGCTTCGATGCCCCCACCTTGGAGACCGAACACCTTCAAGGACCCGCGCGATCGCGTTTCCGCCAAAACAGCAATGCCCGCAGCCGCTCCGGGAGGCCCAAAGTCCGCCCGACCAGAAATCAGCGAGTCAATAATTTGATTGGGATTTTCAAACTTGACCGACTCAATTTCAATGCCAGCCTCTTCAAACAGACCTTCTTCCAGCGCCACGTAATAGGCGGTCGTCTGCATAATCGGCAGCCAAGACGCGACCACCCGATCCATCTTTCCGTTCTGGAGGGGGCGACGACGTTTCGTGTCGCGAGGCAAGACCAACCCTGACGCCGTTGCTCGTCGACTGAGACCGTACGACGAGGCAACACCCGCGCCAAGCGCAGCAGCTCCAGCCTTGAGGAAATGGCGACGATTCATCAGGGAACGAATGTTAGAACGGACAGACATGGCTGGATTCCTCCTGAAGTAAGACAGCGTGAATGATGAAGCGATCGCGTTGCGTCACTTCCAGTGGACGAATTTTTGTTCGGCTTTGAGAAAAAACAAGTTGAGGCCGAAGCCCATGATGCCTGTAGCGATAATCGAGGCATACATTTGTTCCATGTCGTAGATAATTTGGGCGTCGATGATGCGGTGTCCCATCCCGTCATTCGACCCGACGAACATTTCAGCCACGATGATGATGACAAGAACGAGAGAAACGGCAGTGCGCAACCCGATAAACATCTGCGGCACGGTTTCAAAAAACATGACATCAAAAAAGATTCGCCACAGAGGTGCTCCCATCACTTTGGCGGCCAGAATCCTCGTTTTGCGCGCATTCATCACTCCGTAAGCCACGTTGAAGAAGATGACGAGGAACCCCGCGAATGCTGCCACCGCAATCTTGGAGAAGTCATCAATCCCAAAAATGACGAGAAATAGGGGAAACATTGCCGTAGCAGGAGTCGAGCGAAAGAAGTCAATCAAAAACTCGAAGGCTCGATAGACCTTTTGACTCGAACCGATAATGACCCCGAGGGGAATGCCGAAGGCTGAAGCGATCGCGAAAGCATATAGCGTTCGATATAGGGTGTTGCCAAAATCTTCGAGCAGATTTCCTTGAAAGGTGCTTGATATCAAAGTGGCGATCGTGGCAAAGGGGCCGGGCAGCAGGAGAGGGTTAATTAATTCCAGCCGAGCTGCGATCCACCAAATGATGATGACGCCAATCGTCCCGCTCCCGAACGTGAGAAAGGCGATCGCTTGTTTCGATAAGCTGCGGGCTAGATTGCGCGCCATGTCCGATCCTCCTCCCAACGGCTAGCGCCGCACCTCTCGCTGAAAGACCTCTAAACACCGAGATTTCGCCTTGACGAAGTCAAACGAAGTCAGTGTTGCAGGCGTACGAGGACGGCTCGCACTAAAACGAACGATTTCAGCCACGCGAGTGGGTGCCTTGGTCAGTAACACGACGCGATCGGCCATGAAAACGGCTTCTTCGAGGTCGTGCGAAATCATCACCATCGTCAATTTCGATGTTTGAAAAATGCTTTGCAGCTTGTCTCGAATCGACAACGTGGTTTCGTAATCCAGAGCAGAGAAAGGCTCGTCGAGAAAGAGCACCTCTGGCTGAGTTACAAGGGCGCGCAGGATGGATACCAGTTGCTGTTGCCCGCCAGAAAGCTGGTAGGGATAGGCATTCAAATTGATTTTGATGCCAAAAGAGTCTACGAGCTGGTTGACCCTCTGTTTTCGCTCGGCGCGAGGGATGTCCCTCACTTTGAGAGGGTATTCAATATTATCGATTGCTTTCAACCAAGGAAATAATGCGTCTCGGTAGTTTTGAAAGACATACCCAATCTTGGTTTCCGACAGCGGTTTGCCATCAAATAGAATTTGCCCTTCATCATAAGGAGTCAATCCCGAAATCATATTGAGCAGCGTCGATTTCCCGCAGCCATTAGGTCCAAAGATGCACGTTATTGTGCCCTTGATGATGTCGAGGTCGAAGTCCTGATATAAAGTGCGTCCAGCGAATCGCTTGGTCAGACTGCGGACAGTTACCTGAGCAATTTCTTCGGATGTCAATGACGCTATCACTTGAGACAACCAGATTAACAAAAGAGTTGCTTGCCGAAAACAGGAACGCCAAAAGCAGCATTCCAATACCCGAAAAAATCAAAACTTGAAGAAAAGAGGCTCCAATTTGTAGCTCAGAACAAAATCCGTCAGGAAGTCTACCCCTCCTGGCTTGAGGCACTGCACAAAGCACTGAGCTTTCTAAAAGCCCAGAGACTTAACTACTAAGTCATTACCTTGGCAATCATTACCTTTCTGTATCTTGAGTCACCGTTTGCACCTATCAAAAACGAGGTTTTCAAGTCCCCAATATTCAAAAAATACGAGTCTAGAAGCCACCAACAAGGTGCACACAGTCGAATGGAATGAATTCTTAATCCCTTAGAAAGGGTAGCCATAAATACTAAAAATCCGAAATAGCTCTGTAAATATATCAATCAATATATTTTATACGTCAATAATACAAACTATTCTCAAATCTCCCGATCGTTCCGTTTGAGGATCGCATCCATGAGCCTTTTTCACCGTCGTAGTAATCGCCGCAGATTTCTTCAATTCTCGGCATTGGGATTAGCTGCCGGAGCAGCAAGCTTGAGGAATACCTCTCGATCTGCAGCTTGGGCTGAAGAGGAAAAAATCGTCAATATTTTGGCTTTCTCGGGATATGAAGAGCCAGGCATGTTGGCGCCATTTGAAGAAGACACCGGTATCAAAGTGAACTTAAAAATTCACGATGGCTCGGACGATGAAATGATTTCACTCATCCAGACCTCGCCACCGGGTACGTGGGACATTATGACGCCGACAAGTGCTTACGTACCGAATTTAGCGAAGCAAGACTATTTACTAGCGCTCAACGAAGCTGATTACCCCTTAGGTGACTATCTTAAGCCGTTAGATACCTGGCCGCCTTGCTTTGTAGACGGTGAAATGTACGGGTTGCTGAATCGGTTTGGCTACTACGGCATTACCTACAATTCCGAGCAACTCAGCCTTGCCGATGTCGGGTCTTTCGATGTCTTGATGGACCCCAAGTTGAAAGGGAAGGTGGCCCTGTTCGACTGGTTCTTGCCCAATATGGGGGTCGTGTCGAAATGGTTAGGTTTCGATCCTCCTTATCAGTTGAGTGCGAACCAGTTGGCTCAGGTGAAAGACCGTTTGATGGAACTGCGGCCTCAGGTGGGCTTGATTGGCAGTACGGCTCAAACCACCCAAGCCCTAGCCTCTGGAGAGTTTTGGCTGGCGATCGCCGGAGAGTTCATTCAGGCCGGACTGTTCACCGAAGGGCATCCCTACTTGGCAACGGTGCCAAAAGAAGGGGGCGTGACTTGGGACCAGGCGGTCATCGTGTTAGCCAATACGCCTCGACCGCAAAACAGCATTAAGTTCTTGCAGTACGTCGCGGGGCCGACGTTCCAGTCGAAACTGGCCGTGGCGCGCACGTATTACAGTATGGTGCCGAACCGCAAGGCGGCAGACATGCTGACGTCAGATCAGCGCGAGCTGTTGAATTTGTCCGACCCGGATAACTTCCAAACCCAATTCCTGACGAATCTCTCGCCCCGCGAACGTCCCGAAAATATCGACGAGTGGTCGAAGATTTGGGAAGAGTTCAAGAGTGCCTAGCGTGTCAATCAAGGTTAGGGCTGATTTCGGACAGGGCGAGTCGTGTTGAAAACTGCAATGGAACCTGCTGCGGCACCAGCCCGATCGCTCTCGCACATCAGCGTCGAGTTGTTTGAGGTGTCCAAACGCTACGGCGCTGACCAGGTTGCCGTGTACCCGCTATCGTTGCAGGTGAAGCAGGGCGAGTTCCTCACATTACTGGGGCCATCCGGGTGCGGTAAGACTACGACTCTGCGCGCGATCGCCGGACTCGAAACAGTGTCATCGGGGCGAGTGGAAATCGCCGGAACCGATGTTACCGATTGGCCTCCTTACGCCCGAGATACCAGCATCGTGTTTCAGGACTACGCGCTGTTTCCCCATCTCACGATCGCGGACAACATTGGTTTTGGTTTGAAAATGCGAGGCGTTGGCAAAGGCGAGCGTCGGCGTCGCGTCATGGAAATGCTCGAATTCGTGCAACTCGCGCACGTGGCTCGACGCAAACCTCATCAGCTTTCTGGAGGTCAACGTCAGAGAGTTGCCCTGGCAAGATCGCTGGTGCTGAAGCCGTCGGTGTTGTTGTTAGACGAACCCTTAGGCGCACTGGATGCCGTATTGCGGCAGCAGCTCCAAGTCGAACTGAAGCGGATTCAACGATTGGCAGGCATCGCGTTCATATACGTGACTCACGATCGCGAAGAAGCTCTGACGATGAGCGATCGCGTTGTGGTCATGCGTGACGGTCGCATCGAGCAAATCGGTACGCCCGAGCAAATCTATAACTCCCCTCGCACTGCTTTCGTGGCTGGGTTTATCGGTCAGTGCAACGTGCGGCGGGCGGAAGTCCTCGGTCGCAGCGGATCGATCGTCAATCTGTGGGATGCAGAGATCGGCAAAGTACAGGTGCAATCGCCTTTCCCCTCCGACGCGATCGCTGACACCGTGAGTTGGGCAATCAGGCCGGAAAGCATTCGGATCGGATCGGCATCTCTCGACTGTACGAATCAGGTGCGAGGTGTTATCGCCGAAAAGATGTATCTGGGTTCGATGCTGCGCTACCGAGTCGAGCTTTCCTCTGGCCATAGTTTGATGGTGCAAACCCCCGCCACTTGCCACCTCTCCCCTCAAGACAGCGTGCAACTCGGCTGGGACCTCGACGATGGCGTGTTGTTAGCGGAGGACGTCAGATGCGCGCAACCCTAACAACGCCCTCCGCCGTCACGCGACCAACACAGCCCATGGGCAATCCTTGGTGGGGGCTGCTGCCCACTTGCGGCTATTTGCTGTTGGTTTTCGCTCTGCCCGTAGGGTATTTACTGTCAGTCAGCTTTCGGGCAACCCAAGGCACCGGCTTAGACTTCGCACCGGGATGGACGCTGGAGCATTACCGAGAGTTTTTCAGCAGTGCCAGCAATGGCATTTCCTACCTGCGATCGCTCGGTATCGCGTTGGCCACCGTAGCCACTTCAACTCTGCTGGCCTATCCCCTGGCTTACACGCTGGCATTTGTCGTGCCGAAGTCGCAGCAAAAATTCCTGCTCTTTTGTACCGTCGCTCCGTTTTGGACGAGCTTTGTAATTCGCTCCTTTGCGTGGCAGCTTCTTCTCGCCAAACGCGGCCCCCTCAATGGCTTACTCGGCAATATCGGCGTCGGCCCGATCGAGCTTCTCTACACCCATGCCGCCACCCTTTTGGGACTAACGGCATTCGGCACGATGTTAATCGCGTTGAATCTGTTCGCCGTGATGGAAAGTATTCCGCCCAACTATTTGGCTGCCGCAGCGGACTTAGGGGCGCGACGCTGGCAGAGTTTCTGGACGGTAATTTTTCCACTCTCACTGCCCGGTTTGGGAATCGGAGCACTGTTGACGTTCATTTTGGCGTTCGGCGACTACATCGTCCCGACGTTGCTCGGTGGAGGACTGCGTACCGTCTTGGCTCAAGCCATGCACGGAGCCATCTCGACGAGTTTTAACGTTCCTCGGGCTGCCACCTACGCGGCCATGATGTTGGCCACGATCTTGACGGTCTCGGTTCCCGTGTTGGTGGTGACGCGATCGCGACAGGAGGCTCAGTCGTGACTCTCGTTCGCAGTCGTTCGGAAACATGGATGGATGCTCTGCTGTTAGGAGGCCTAGCAGGATTTCTCGGCATCTTGTATTTGCCGTTGCTGGTGGTCGGCATTTTCTCGTTCAACTCCGGGCGATATCAGGTATTGCCACTGAAGGAGTTTAGCTTGCAGTGGTACCAAAATATCTGGCGAGATCCCGCCTTTGGCGAAGCGTTCGGTCACAGCATTCTGGTTGGAGTCGCAGTCAGTGTCACCGCTACTGCCATTGGCTTTTTAGGCGCTTACGCCCTCGTCCACAGTCGTTTTCCAGGTAAGACATTCCTATCAGCCGTCCTGGTTACCCCGATTGCCGTTCCTAGCATCCTGCTGGGCATTGCGTTACGCGTCTACTTCTTTCGATTGGGATGGCAGTTCTCGCTCTTTTCCGTGTATTTGGGGCATCTCGTGTTCAGCATTCCGCTGGCGCTGTTGTTGATGCGATCGCGGTTGCGTCAAATTCCCACAAGCCTAGAGGAAGCCGCCTGGGATTTGGGGGCGAAGCGGTGGCAAGGCATGTGGAGGGTTGTTTTACCGCTGGCCTTTCCCGCTGTTATTGCCTCATTGCTGTTGACGTTCACATTTTCATTCGATGAATTTATCGTGGCCTATTTTCTGACGCAATTCGAGCAAACCCTACCCATCAAAATTTGGGCCAACTTGATTACTGGTTTCGATCCAACCATCAACGCGATCGGTTCGCTCATCGTGCTCTCTTCCCTGACGTTAGGGGCGATCGCTCAAGTGTCACTCTCGAAAATCTCGACTAGGGGGGTGAGTTCGTGATTCCGATTCATCTGCAACTGGACTGGAAGCCTAACGCTCAATTTGCCGGGATTCTATGGGCGCACCATCAAGGTTGGTATCAGAACATTGGCATCGATCTCCACATTCATCCGTGGGAACCCTATGTCGATCCGGTTTCCGCACTAGAACGTGACGGGTTTTGGATTGTCAGTACCGAAGATAACTTGTTAATTCGGGCTCGCGAACGCGGCCTCTCGGCTCAAGCGATCGCGGCCATGATGCAGTATTCCGGCTTGGGTTGGATCGCCCTCAAGTCTTCGAACATTAGCAGCATCGCCGATCTCAAAGGCAAGCGCATTGGCATCCACGGGGATGGGGAAACCGGGTTGAAAGTCTCGCTGGCGCAGTTCGGTCTTTCTGCTGACGATGTGGACATTGTCGAAATTGGCTACGACTATCCCCAACTCTTGCGCAGTGGCGACTTTGATGCCGTTCAATGTCTGGTGATGGTAGAGCCTTTGGAATTAGCTCACGAAGGCTTCGAACTCAATGTCATGCCCGCTTACGAATGGGGCTATGAAGTGTACTCGCAGGTGCTAGCCACTAGCAAACAGGCGATCGCTTCGGCGCCGAAGATTCTGACCCATTTTCTCGCAATAACCTTTGAGGGCTGGCGACATGCGTTCGCTCATCCGCAAGACGCGATCCGAGTCGTTGTCGATGAGTACTTACGCGAATCATCACACCAGGTTCAGACCGAATTACTGTTAGCCATGCAGCCTCTGTTTGAAGGCAAAGTGGGGCAATCCCAGCTGGGATGGATGACCCCAGAGCGCTGGCAAAAGAGTATTGACTATCTGAAAACCTACGGAGTTATTCAGACCGCGTTCGCGCCTGAGGAGGTGATGACCAATGACCTGATGGCAGCGGCATGCGCCCGATGTTGAGATTAAAAAGTTTGCACTTCACCGTTTAGTCCGACGTTCCATTTCGTTAGCTTTTGAGGAGGTCTCACGTGAATAGACGCACAGTACTCTCTTTCGCCTTTGCTGCAATTGGCTCGACAGTGGCGATCGCGGCAAGTGTGGGAACATTCGCGCGCCATTCGGCCCTGGCGAATCCGCAACTGCTTGCGGCTGCCGATGGCAGCTTCGCCAGCATTCAAGAAAAAGGCGAATTTAAATTCGGCCTGGAAGCCCAGTATCGCCCGTTTGAATTTCGGGATGAGAATAACAACATCGTCGGTTATGACATCGACGTGGCCAATGAAGTCGCAGAACGTTGGGGTGTAAAGGCAACTCCCATCGATACGAACTGGGCCACCGTCATCCAAACTCTCTATGACGGCGGCTTTGACATGATCTTGGGCGGCATGACTGCCACCGAAAAGCGCTACGAGCGCGTCAATTTCTCGATACCCTACATGGACGCGAGTTCGGGATTGCTGGTGCGTTCGGGCGAAGGCATTGCCGCTCGCGCAGATTTAGATGGCAAGCTGGTCGGCGCTGGAGCCGGTACGCCATCGATCGATCAGCTCGAAATTACGGCAGAAGAACTCAGCATTGAGTACAAAGAAGACATCAAAACCTTTGATGACGATGCCGTGGCGTACGAAGCCTTAAAAGCCAAACGCATCGATGCTTACGCTAGCTCGGTGGTCAGCTTAGTGGAGTTTGCCAAAGTGAATCCTGGCTTCGACGTTTTACCCTTTCAATCTGACGAATGGGCCGCTGAATTCACCACAGCCGCATTTCGGAAAGAAGACGAATCGCTGCGCGAAAAATTCAACGAAACCCTGCTCGAAATGAAGGCTGATGGCACCCTCGACGAACTGCAAATGAAGTGGTTCGAACAAACCTTTGGCCCTCTGCCTGAAGATTCCCCCACGTGGTAACTCTTCAACCCCTTGGTAAGGACTGATATGGACTTTCCCTTCTTGCTGCGAACCTTACCCAAACTGTGGTCGCCCCTCCAGGTCACGATCGCGGTCAGCCTCGTGTCTTTGGGGTTGGGGTTTGCGTTGGGAATTTCATTGGGGTTACTGCGGGTCGCGATCGCGGACTGGTTGCCGGTGCGGATCGCGATCGACGCTTACGTCTGGCTCGTACGCGGCACCCCCATCATCGTGCAGATTTACGCAGCCTTCTTTTTGCTGCCGAAAATCGGAATTCAACTGCCTCTGTTTTGGGTGGGAGTAGTCGCACTCACCTTTAACTCAGTCGGCTACCAAATTGAAATCGTGCGGGCAGCGGTCGAATCGATCTCGACGGGCCAGCGGGAAGCCGCGCGAGCCATGGGCATGTCGGCAGGCATGACCCTATGCTCAATCCTGCTGCCGCAGGCTGTCCAACGGATGATTCCGCCGCTGACCAACGAACTCTCAAATTTGGTCAAAGCTTCTTCGGTACTGTCGGCGATCGCGCTGTTCGAGTTGCATAAAGCCAGCAATGCCATTGCTGCGTCCACCTACAAATACGTGGAGGTCTTAGTTTTACAAGCGTTACTCTACTTCGTCGTGATTCAAAGTTTGAGCTGGGTCGCTCGCTATTTAGAAACCCGAGTGTTTGCCTTCGATGGCGAACTCGCGATCGAACGCGAGCAAGTCGCAATGGTGCGAGCCTAGTGATGCAGCCTCTCCTCAAAGTATCTAACCTGTGCAAGAACTACGGTTCCACGACCGCAGTGGAGGATGCCACTTTCGCACTCGGCAAAGGCGAGCAGTTGGTCATTCTGGGCGCGTCGGGTTCTGGCAAGAGTTCGCTACTGCGCTGCATTAACTACCTCGAAAAACCCAGTCGCGGCACTATCTGGTTAGACGGCCAAACCATCGGTGGCCATCACGACCCCGAAGGAACTTGGATTCCCGACACCGAGGCAGAACTGGTGCGCAAGCGACGAGATATTGGCATGGTGTTCCAAAATTTCAATCTGTTCGCGCACCTCTCCGCCCTCGACAATATCGCCATCGGCCCCCGCAAAGTGTTGAAGCGTCCTAAGTCAGAATGCCGTTCCCTCGCCCGCGCGTTGCTGCAAAAAGTCCACCTCGATCGCCATGCCGACAAATATCCCTCGCAACTTTCGGGGGGAGAACAACAGCGGGTCGCGATCGCCCGCGCCCTGGCCATGAATCCGAAGCTCCTGCTGTTTGACGAGCCCACCTCAGCCCTCGACCCCCGCCTCACCCACGAGGTTTTGCAAGTAATGCAAGAGCTAGCCACCGAGGGGATTGCCATGATTGTCGTCACCCACGAGATCGGCTTCGCCCGCAAGATCGCTCGCACGGTGATGTATTTGGAAAAAGGCCGCATTGTCGAAACCGGCCCTGTTTCTGACTTCTTTGCCTGTCCCGCACGCGAACAAACCCGCCAGTTCCTCAGTTATGTGATGTGAGTATGCCGCCGATTGTTGTCGCTCTCGATATCGCCTTCATGCGCGAATCGCTGCCCGCGTTAGGGGAAGCAGCGTGGGTTACCGTGCAGATGAGCGGACTAGCAGTAGGATTCGGCCTGGTAGCGGGTTGCATCCTCGGCAGCCTGCGGGCGATCGGCCCCGTCTGGGTCCAGACTTCCATTCAATGGTTCGTCAATTTCGTTCGTGGCGTACCGCCCCTAGTTCACATCGCGATCGTCTACTTTGCCTTACCTCGCGTGGGACTGTTTTTGAATGAATTCTGGACGGGGGTTGCTGCTTTGACGGCGATCGCAGCTGGCTATGAAGTCGAAATTGTCCGTTCGGCACTGCAATCGATCGACCGAGGCCAGCGTGAAGCCGCCCTCTCCGTGGGCATGAGTGAAAGCATGGCATTGCGGTGGATTTTATTGCCCCAAGCCGTCAAACGAATGCTGCCCCCGCTGACTAACGAACTAGCCAACGTCATCAAAGCCTCTTCACTCCTGTCCGTGATTTCAGTGAACGAACTCACGAAAGTCGGCAACGATCTCATTTTCGAGAACTTCGTCGTCGCCGAGGTTCTCATTCCGGTTGCAGCCCTGTACCTCATTATTGTGAGCGTGCTGTCCCTGCTATCTCGCTATTTGGAGGAGCGAGTGTTTGCCGTCCCCTAACGCATCCAAGTTTTGCTCGGTCAGCTCTGTTGTAGAAGGATATGTCGTGACACCTACTTTGACCCCCGTTCGCAGTCAGCCCATTCCCAACTTTTGCGGACCCCAAGGCCAAAAAGTCATCGTCTCCATTGGCTGGCACGTCGATGCCGAGTCCAGCGTAATTGCGGGCGATCCATTAGCAAAAGACCATCTCACAGCACTGTCTGAAGGGGCTTACGGCGTTTCCACGGCCATCCCTCGCATCCTCAAAATGCATGAGGAACTCGACATTCCGGCAACGTTTTTCGTTCCGGGCTACGTGGCCGACCTTCATCCCGAAGAAATTGGAGCGATCGCTTCTTCCGGTCACGAACTCGCCCATCACGGCTACATGCACGAAAACTGCTTCCATCTCGACACCGCCGCCCAAAAGGAAGTATTCGTGAAAGGCATCGACGCCTTAAAGCGAATTACCGGGAAAGCACCATTGGGTTGGAGCGCGCCAACGTGGGGAGTGAAGCCCGATACGTTAGAGCTGCTCTGTGACTTAGGGTTTCTCTACGATTGCAGCTTGATGGAATACGACACTCCTTATCAGCTAGTTACCCCTCGAGGGTCGCTCTTAGAGTTACCTATCAGCATGGTGCTGGATGACTGGCAAATTTTCGGTGCCTCCCCCCATCCAGGTGGAGGAGTGAATGCGACAGCCGCAAATGCCTATCAAATCTGGCAAGAAGAGTTTGAGGGCATGTGTCGATTTGGTGGATTCTTTTCTACAACGTTTCATCCCAATTTAATGGGACGACCGGGCAGATTAAATATGCTCTATCAATTATTTGAAATGATGAAATCTCGGTCAGATATTTGGTGGGCGACTTGCGAAGAAGTTGCTCTGTATGCTCGGAATTTACTTGAGTCTTAATGGCAGTATGACATTTCCTCCCCTCATCGAAAACAATACACATTCGTTAAGCGAACGGGTTTTTCAATCCTTGAAAACGGGAATCCTATCGCTGCAAATCAAACCGCGAGAACATCTCATCATTGGCGACATCGCTCGGGAATACAACATCAGCCGCACACCCGTGCGCGAAGCTCTAATCGTTCTGGAGCGTGAAGGCTGGGTCGAGCAAGACGGTCGCAGAGGAGCCAAGGTTACAGTACCGTCGGCACAGTCAATCTTAGAACTCATTGAAATTCAAGCAGCTTTGGAAGGCTACGTAGTTAAGAAAGCAGCGCCCTTATTGGGAGAAGAAGATTTCCAAGCACTCGAAGCTTTACTTGAACGGGCCGATCGCGCCATCGCCAATGGCGAACAAGTCTTGGGACGTTCGCTAGGAGAAGACTTTCACCGTTACCTTGCCGATAAAGTGGGAAATCAACGACTGCGATCGCAAATCGAACAGATGCAAGAACACGTCGATCGCGTGCGTCCTTTGATCTGGCAAAAAGGCTTAGCTCCAATCGAGCGATCGGCTCAGCAACACTGGCAAATTTTTTACGCTCTCAAACGCAGGGATGCTCACAAAGCTGAAGCACTGATGGCCGAACATACCGTTTGGTTTGAGGCCGAGTTAGCTACAGCTTTACAGTACGCGTACTGAACGCAGACAAGCCTACTCCTTTGCCCGTGGTTAAAGGATTAAAGGCATTTGGCGATCGCTCAACTTTCCCAAATCTGGATGTGATATCGATAGCCCTGTTCGGTGAGAAAAAGCTGACGATGCCGAGCGAAGTCTTCTTCACAGGTGCGCAACGACACCAAGGAATAAAACTGAGCCTCGTGACCGTCTTGCTTAGGGCGTAGAATGCGTCCGAGTCGCTGGGCCTCTTCCTGGCGCGAGCCGTACTTGCCTGACACCTGAATCAACACGTCCGCATCGGGTAGATCGAGGGCGAAGTTACCCACCCGCGACAAGACTAGTCCGGAAATCTCGCTGCTGCGGAAAGCGGCAAACAGGCGATCTCGCTCCTGTTGCTTCGTTTTTCCAGTCACCAGGGGAAAGTGAACTCGTTGGGCGATCGCGCGGAGCTGATCGAGATACTCGCCAATAATCAACACGCGGTGGCCAGTCTCACGGGCGAGCAATGCCTCAATCACCTCCAGCTTGCGCGGATTTTCAGCGGCAATGCGAAACTGATGGCGGCGCGGTGCTGTTGCGTAATCCATTTGGCGGGCTTCCGTCTGCAATACCCGAACTTCGGTACAGTTGGCCGCCGCAATGAAGCCTTCTCCCTCTAGCTCGCGCCAGGGCACGTCATAACGTTTCGGCCCGATTAAGGCAAAGACGTCACCTTCGCGTCCGTCCTCTCGGATTAACGTTGCCGTGAGTCCCAAGCGACGGCGAGCTTGGAGTCGAGCGGTCATGCGAAACACGGGGGCAGGCAACAGGTGAACTTCGTCGTAGATGATTAGCCCCCACTCTTGTCGGTCGAACAGGCTGAGATGGGGAAAGTCATCGTCTTGGCTGGCTCGGTAAGTAAGAATTTGATAAGTGGCCAGCGTCACCGGGCCGGTGGCTTTGTGCTGTCCGCTGTATTCTGCAATCTGGTCGGGCGCGATACTGGTTTTGTCTGAAAGTTCCCGCTGCCACTGGTGCACGGAGGTAAGGCTGCTAGTCAGGATCAGTGTTTTGGCCTGAATTGCTGCCATTGCTGCCATGCCGACCATGGTTTTGCCCGCCCCACATGGCAAGACGATCGTGCCGCTGCCGCCGTGCGCCCCTCCCGCCTGGTAAAACAAGTCGGCAGCCGTTTGTTGATAGGGACGCAATTGAAATGGCATCCCAGCTCGGGTAGTACTCAAAAGCTTTACGGGCAGTGCCTCCCCGTCTGCATATCCCGCGAGGTCTTCGGCTGGATAGCCTGCGGCTAACAGAGCTTGTTTGAGAACGCCCCGGTAGTCGAGAGCTACTGCAAATGAAGTCGGCGAGAGGCGATCGCCCAACAACGGCCCTACGCGTTCGTCGCGGCACAACAGTTCCGCCAGCGGTGCATCCGCCACCTGCAACACCAGTGCTGATGAGGATTCAAGGTTCTTGCCTTGGGGGGCGAGCGTTGTCAATCCGTAGCGTTGACCCAAAGTCTCCAACTCTTGAGCCACCGATTCGGGCATCGGATATTTGGCGTGGGTTTGGAGGGCCGCGACGATCTTGGCGACGGGAATACCCGCAGCGCGAGCATTCCAAATGCTAAGAGGAGTGAGGCGATAGGTGTGAATGTGTTCGGGACTTTTAATCAGTTCTGCAAATGGAGCGATCGCCGCCTGAGCGATCGCCGCAGTAGGAGCGTGAACGTCCAATAAAACCGTGCGGTCGCTTTGGACGATCAGAGCGTTGTCGGGAGAATAGGTCACGTGCAGGCGTCCGACTCTGAGGTTACTCGCCAGGCAGACTGTAGCCTAGCTTGCGCAAGCCATTCCGAAAGCGAGTTTCCTGTTCCAGAGGTACGACTAAATGACGCTCTCCAGCAAGCTGGCAGTATTTTTTAGTGCGCGAATCGCGGGCAATCAGGGTCGCTAGCGTCGCATCATTGCATTCAATCAAGCGGACCACACCGCGATCGCGGACGCTTTCAAGGCGACTGCGACAATCGTCGAAGAACTGCTCGACCGTGGCGGGAAATGCGTCTCCGCTGGCTTGTTGGAGAAACTCGTAGAAGTCTGAGAGGGCGTGTCCTGCTTCAACGGCTTTGAGAATGTTCTCTCGTTCCAGCGTCCACACGGCATCGCCGGTCTGACTCGCGAAGGTTTCCATCATCAAGCTCTCAGCCGGACTGAGGAGTGGCCCCGTCATCACGATGTCGAGATTGGGCAAGACCCGCAGCGTATTCGTTGCCGTTACGGTGGGGGGAACATAGTCGGCGGCGAACCCGAGGCCGAACGCTCCAAGTGGTGTAATCCGAAAGGCAACTAGGCCGTCGTACCGACTGAGAAAAGATAGGTCATCTGCCCCCCAGAAATTATTCAATTCGCTGCGGGAGGCTTGATAGGGAGGGATGAAGGTCACGTCCAAAAAGCCCAAAGTGGCAAGGTACTCAAACAGTAGGCACTTCAGATACCCATCTTGCAAGATGCTCCAACTATTACTCGCCTCGTAGAGATGGCCGTAGCCTGGCTCGCTGATGTAGAGGTTGTCGGGGTTACGACTGACCTCAAACGTTTGGTCGCTAGCGATCGCGTAGCGCTTGAGTTCGTCGTAAGCAACCCATCGTCCGATCGGACAGTGCTGCAAGAGGGACACAGCATGCGATCGCCGCCCGCTAACAGCTGTCAGGCCCCGTTTCCCTTTCCCCGTTTGACCCTTAATGGCATCGACCCGCCGTAGTTCGTCCAACAGTGTCGTTTTCGACCATTTCCGCCAGATGGCCTTCAGTGTCTTCGCAGGAGCGTCCCCCATAGCCTTGCGACCTGCTTTCGTCAATTGCAACTTCTTGCCGCTGAGGCTGGCGAGTCCGCCCCCTTGTAGCAGCATCACCCAGGCAAACGGCGCGATCGCTCCAATGGGGTCGTGATAATCCTCCTGGGGGGCGTCAGCCTCGCTGTAGAAATCTCCCTCTGCCAGCAATGGCGCGATCGCTTTCAGAGTGGCCTTGCTTGGCATCGAGGTTTTATCGCTGACAGCCACCTTGCCTAAGTGCACGAGTCGCAAGATAGCGAGCAACTCTTGTTGAGCCGCCCGCTCGCGCAGCCGCCAGACCGTAGAGATATCTTTTCCTTTTACGACCGGCCTTAACTTGCCGACCTCAAAGTCGTGGTACGTCGAGCGATAGTGCTGTGGCGGGTCGTCGGTGCTGGGTAAAACGAGGGGCTCGGGAGCCGCAACGAAGGTTTTGAGTTTTTGGCGTAAATCCTCTGGGATCGTCGATTTCTGCGCGTAATGGCCAGTGCTGTAAAAAAACAAATCGAGCTTGTCGGCAGGTTGATTGTAGCGATAAAACGACTCTCGACCGTGCCACTCAGGCAAGGCTCCGTACTTCGCTAGAAACTGTTCGGGTCGATATTCTCCCTTGGTGCGGTGTACAGCTTCCGCGATCGCCGCCTGTTGGAGGTCATCGAGGTCGCCCCACAGCGTTTTGATGCCGGGGCCTAGTAGATGGTTAGCGATCGCTTTGATGAGATCGGCCTTGCGGGTCGAGGCCGCTGACACGGGCAAAAGGGCGAGCAGCTTTTTAAGGTCTTCTACCGTACTGAAGTTCAATCCAACTGTGAGAGACGGCAGCGAGGATTGGGACGCGACAGGTGCCATAAGCCAACTCGATGACATTCTCTAAACGTGGGTTAAGTCGAGAATAGTGCAAGTACACCCGATCGCCATCGGATTATTCGAGCGTGGTGTGGAGCCCTGTGGAATAGAACTGCTCTAAAACTTGCTGGTAACGACCGACGAGTGCTTGAAGGCTGTAGACATGGCGAGATTGCGATCGCAGTTTGTCACCGATCTCCTCCTGCAACGAGCTTTCGTCAATGCCCAACACCTGACCGCGATCGACAACGGGCTTTCCAGCCACCCACAGAGCTTTGAGATAGTTCCGACTGCCCCTCGCCAAGATGATTTCAGCAGGACTACAGGCCCCCTCAACGACATCTCGTGTCATTGCGCCATAGTCAAGCAACGTGAAATCGGCAGGTTGCCCCGGTTCTAGGACGCCACCGTCTCGGCGATCGCACACCGCAACAACACCGTGACGATGGGCAGCAAACACTTCTGCCAATGACAATCTGTTCCCATTGAGGCTGGGACTGGCATAGAGGTGATAATTCAGGCGCAGTTCTTCAAAAGCATCGTCGCGATCGTTCAGGGACATGCCATCCAAACCAAAGGCGACAGGTATGCCAGCATCCAACATGGCTCTGTAAGACGCTAAGCCCGATCGCAGTCGCAAATTAGAGCTGGTATTGACCGAGACCGTGACCCCTCGTTCCGCCAGTAGCTCCAGTTCGTCAGCTCGCAACCAAATCCCGTGCGCGATCGTCAGTCTGGGAGACAGAAACCCAATATCATCGAGATAGCGCAACAACCCCTGCGGATAGTGAGCGTCAGCCCACTCGCGTTGATAGCGGGTTTCGAACACATGGGTGTGAATGCGTCGTCCAGTTTCCGCAGAGGCTTCAGCAATCTGTTCTAGCAAGGTATTGGAACACCACTGCGGCCCACGCGGGCAGTATTGAACGTGAATCAGATCGCCCTCACATACGGAGGCGATCGCTTCGACCCGTTCGACTTGAGCGGCTGGCGACAAGGTGGGGGGATCCCACGTGGCCCGCACTTGTTCGCGATCGCCTGGAGCCATGAGGCTGAGGAGGTGCTCTGAATTGCCATAGGCAAGAGCATTGCGATCGCATAACGGTAATGCTAGTGCCAATCGCACGCCTACATCTCGGGCTGCCTGACAGACCGCTTGGGCTTCCTCCAGAGCATCACCACCAGAAGGATTATGACAGTGAACGACTGCGCCCACTCCACTGCGGGCCATCCCCGCCAGTGCGAGAGCCGTGAGTGCATAGACAGGCAACGCAGGCTGGAGTTTGAGGGCTGGCAACCACAATTCTAAGGGGCGATCGCCAGCGCCAAACGCAAATGTTGATAACCCGCGTCCGTGGTCGTGAGCGTTTGCCAACGCAGGCATTGCCAGGAGACCGCGTTGCTCGTCGGTCAGCTCGTCAGAAATGGCGGCGACTGGCGAAATCGATTCGATAAAACCCTTCTTAAAGGCGATCTCGACCGGGCCTGCCGCCGGTTTTTCGCCAGGAGCCGCGAGTAATTTGCCTACCAGGAGCGGGCGGGCTGCGAGCGAACTCATCGGCCAGTGCCAGAATTCGTGCCAACGCTAGGACGTCGGTAACATACGCTCATCAAGAGGGGGTAAGAAAGTGTCGTCAAAAATCTGGTCGGGGTCGGGAGTCGTTTCAAGTTCGAAGCCTTGCACCACCTGGTCAATTGTTTCTTCAAAACGGGCTGGATCGACGGCGCCAAAGCCGTTTTCTTCAACTTCGGGAGAGATAAACAAGGTGTCGATCGCGATTTGGAGGCGCTCTCGCTCCAGTGGAACTTCGTAAAGATCGTCGAACGATGCCATGATTTCCACGGCCTCGTCGGGATTGCTAATCGTATCTTGCAAGCCTTTGGTTAATGCTCGTAAAAAGCCTTCGACTTGTGCTGGATTCTCTTCGAGGAAAGCCGCTGGAGCGATAACGGCATTGCCGTAGAGATCTAATCCGAAGTCGGCAAATCGGTGAATGTCAAGCTGGTCAGGGGAGTAGCCTTCTTTGTTGAGATTGGGCAGCGCTGAGATGGTGTAAGGCGCGATCGCGTCAATCTCTTTAGTCAGCAGGAGGGTTTGCTGGAGTTTCGGCTCGATGGCGGGCATATCGACCTTTTCTAGGTCGAACCCGGCGACTTGAGAAAAGAGTGGCATCAGGCGGCGAGTGGCACTGCCCGAGGGAATACCTAAGATCTTGCCTTCGATCATGGGCGGTTCTTCGATCCCCGTTTCCGCTAATGCCATAACTGCCATGGGGGATTTATTGTAATAGATCGCTACTGCTTTGACAGGGGTGTCGGGGTTTTTGACGTTGAATTCCATCAAACTATTAATGTCGCCAAAGCCCATATCAAAAGTACCGGCAGCCACTTTAGAAATTGAGTCAGCTGACCCCGACCCGCGCTCAAAACTGACATCTAATCCTTCTTCAGCGAAATACCCTTTTTCAATGGCGACGCCAACCGGAGCGTGTACTCCTTGAATAGCCCAATCTAAAGTGAACGAGATGGGCGTTAACGGTTCGGCTTGGGCCAGGAAGGTGGCCTCAGGCCTTTGAGTTTCGGCGGTAGAGGGAGAGAGTGCTAAAGGAATGACACTCAGACTAGCAGCAAAGACAAAAGCACCCAAGGTGACGATCTGGCGCTGGCGTTCAGCGTTAATCATTTGTTCAATCCTCGCACGTACGTACGTCGATCCAACGTGAATAAAACATTTACTCAGGTTGCTCGATCGAGAAAAATGTATTCAACTAATATCGTTTCAATCTGGAAAAAGTTGTGCTACCCGCTACCAAGACAGAGTGCGGATTCATGGAATTAGCGATCGCGATCGAGCGCATCTTTCAGTGCCGCAATGCCTGCCAACCCCACTTCAACATCTTGATCGCCAGTGCCCGAACCCACTCCGATCGCGCCGACCATCTGACCGTCAATCTCGATGGGCAATCCTCCTTTTAAATTGGTCAGAATTCCGCCGGTGGCGTGAGCGAGCTTCATGTCTACATCGGCGGGAACGCCTCCGGTCGGCACCCGACTTGAGGCAGCGGTGACGGCTTTTTGGGTCGCGGACAATTGACTGAGCACTTTGGCCCCATCCATGCGGACGAATGCCAGCAAATTCCCGCCGGTATCAACTACGGCGATACATTGTGGCACCTGGATGGCTTTGGCTTTGGCAATCGCGCCTTGCAGAATCGTCATGGTCGCAGCGTGGGTGAGTTCCTGGGTTTGTCGTAAATACACGAATCGAATTTCCTTGTGACGAGAAACAATGCCTATGGGCACTTCGATTAATTAACCAAGCTGCTTCTGGAAGAGCAAAAAGAAACCTATCTTGAACAGAACTTATACGA
>JBCBVC010000078.1:0-20023 GCA_039817845.1 Cyanobacteria bacterium J06642_2 | reverse complement strand
TTTGGGGCTCTTCTGGCTGAGATTGTGACATATCCGGCCGTTGAGCCCTTTTCTATGCCCTTGTGTCAGTGGCATTGCGCTCTGCCTTCATCTCACTTTGCCGAGCTGTGGCTAAAAACTCATAAAGTTTTGACTTCGGCGTTCGAGGAAACGTTGGGCTTGACTCTACTTCTCGATACACTGCTTTTTCTAACTGATAAATGCGCCAAACGTCTCCGTCATAGCGCCAGAATTCAGGAACGCCTATCCCCGCGTAGAGTGACAGCTTGTCAATATCCGTATGGGTAATATCGACCTCGACAACCAAATCAGGAGGAGGGTCTTTCTCCAAATCAATATTGCGATCGGCGACGAGATAGTGATTTTGAATGTAATAGGCATTATCCGGTTCGGCGGAACGAACGAGATCTTCTCGTTCTAACGTGGTTGAGCCCATCGTCTTCAAATCCATCCCCAGCTCACCCACCAAGATGCGCACGAATAGCTCGATGAGTCGTCCCGAAAACTCGTGGATTTCGAGAGGTGTTGTTAGCTCTAAAATTTCTCTGAAATAGGTCAATCGAGTATGGCGATCGCCGCTGAGCACGTTCCTCAACGTTTGAAAGCCTTGCCAATCGAGCGATCGCAGCACGACCCGCCGTTCGCCTACAGGTTGTGGCGCGGGTTGTGAAATTAAAGGAGAGGCACTAACCATGAAAGCACTGAGTCAAAACCGGGGCGATGAGATTTTCGTTGCCAACACCCTAGCAGAGCAGAAGTTAGCGAGCGATCTCACTATCATTTACCGCCTTAAGTACTTTAACGTCTCAAAACAAAACCTGATGCTGCAAACTCCTCATTACCTACAAGCTGACCTTTTAAATGCTCTATAACTTTAAAACCTTCAGAACGATAAAGCTCAAGAGCGGGTGTATTACCTTCAAGCAGTTCAATTTTCATTGTCGGCGCTGAGTTTGAAACAGCATGCTGGACTAATGCACGTCCCACACCTCTTCTATAAAATTTAGGATCGACATAAAGCCAAGCCAGTTCTTCATCACTATAAGCAATAAATCCTTGTACGACATTATCGGCTACTGCGACAAAGATCTTGTTATCAAAAAGGCTCTCATTGTCGGCAGTTTGTTCGAGAGTAAGAAACGCATCCGTACCTACAGTTAAAGTCAGTTCATCAAGACGAGATGCATCATGTATTTCGCACAGCCTAGACCAGTCCGTAGATTCATAAGGACGTATGTTTATCTCCATTATCCTTTCAGTAGTTAACGATTCAACTTTGAAACAGCTCTTATTAGTCACGTTAGCTTAGCGTAAGGCATCCGACAAGATTCGCAATCACACTTTCGAGAACAACAAATACCCAATCCGAGGTTGTATAACCCTTTATGGAAAAACCAAGCAACTTTTGAATGGACCTTTTGCACGAATAGCAGAGCTAGTCAGACCCGAGCACGTTTCTCAAGGCTTGAAAGCCTTGCCAGTCAAGCAATCGAACGACCCATCGTTCGCCTACAGGTTATGGCGTATGTACTGAAATTAAGGGAACGGAGTTGAGTTTAGGGAGCGATTGCCTTCAGCAGTTCAGTTGATGTGGAAACCCAACCGAAAATTACGTGCGTCATTGCTACTGCGACGCGATGAAATTCGGGCACTAACGAAGCGCAACAATCTTCTAAAAGGAGGCATTCATAACCCAAATCGTTGGCCGTGCGTAGGGTGGTATGAACGCAGCATTCGGTGGTCACTCCAGCGAACAGCAAATATTGAATATGTCGCTGTCTCAAAATCAGATCTAGGTCGGTGGCAACAAACGCTCCTTTTCCTGGCTTATCCAGTACAATTTCACCTGGTACTGGCTTTAATGCATCGACAAAATCGTGACTTTTCGAGCCTCGGGTTAGTAAGCGACCGAGCACTCCTTCACTGCCAATCTCGGCATTTTGACGGCGCGATCGCCTCAACTTATGAGGCGGGCAGTCACTCAAATCGGGGCGATGACCTTCGCGGGTATGGACGATCGTCACGGGCGTTTTTCGCAATGTCGCCAGTAACGCTTGCAGTGGAGCGATCGGTTTTTGAGTGAGGCTGACATCAAATCCTTTGCAGTCTGCCCAGCCGCCAGGAGAACAGAAGTCATTCTGCATGTCGATCACCACTAAGGCCGTGTTTTCTAGCGACAGCGTAAAGAGATCGGGGCGAGCGGGAATCGAGATCGTGGAAGTTGCTGTCATGTCACTCAGCGCCTCGGCAGCCCAACAGAAGCTCGTTTGGAATACAGGTGCATACTGGCCGCCCCCTCGGGCTGCACTCCACACTCATTCCCAGGCGATCGCGTCACATCTAAACTTACTCAGCTTTCATCAAGTCCATGAGAGCTAGCGCGTAAATTTTCGTCGCCGCCACAACTTTATCCATGTCGATGTACTCATTAATGGGCGGCCAGCCATCTTCACCGGGGCCGAAGGTAATGGAGGGGATACCGCTGTGGGAGAAACGTAAGGTATCGCAGTAAGCATTTTTGCGATACAAAATCGGGTCTTTAGCCAAAATGCGTTGATAGGCTTTGGAGATAGCAACGACGTGAGCGGAATCGCCTGGAACTTCGGTTGATGCTGGGACAAAAGTTTCTCCCGGTACGGAATAGATCGAGGCATCGAAGGTCGGATCGGTCGCTTTTAGCGCGTCGATCGCGGCCTGAACGTCCGCCATGATCGATTCAAACGTTATGCCTGGAACCAGTCCCACCACCCACACGCGTGCCTTGCAACTCGGGGGGGTGAACTGTCCTTCTCCAAATTTCCCTGCGTCAATTTTGACAGGACAAATGCTGGGCATCGTCGGCCCGTAGACTTCTGGTGAAGTATGAGTAAATTCAGTTTCGCGCAGCGTTTCCAGCAAGCGCGTCATCTGCATAATCGGATTCACGCCTTCATCCGGTCGCCAGATATGCGATCGCACGCCTCGGGTTTCGATATCTAAAATGCAGCAGCCGGAATGAGCGATCGCGATACCAATGCCCCATTCGCCATCTTCATTTGTCCAAGCGCTCGGTTCGGCGGTAATTTCGTAATCTCCTTTTAATCCCCACTCTTGCAGCAAATATTTCGCACCTGCTCCTCCATGACGCTCTTCATCCACCGTGTAGGCGCAGGTCAGTTTACCGCTGATGGTGACTCCTGCTGCTCTCATGGCTTCAATCGCAATCAAATGACAGGCCAAATTGCCGCGCGTATCGGACGTACCTCGGCTGTAGAGATAGCGATCGTGCAGGGTGGGGTTGTAAGGATTGCGCCCAGACATCGTCCATTCTTTTGCATCGCCCGCCGGATAGGTATCCATGTGGTCATTCAAAATCAAGGAAATACCCTCTTTCCCGTCATCCCAAGTGGCAACCACATTCGGCCGACCGGGTAAGGCTTCAACTTGTTCGACCTGAAAATCCAGCGTGCTTAACTTAGCCGCGATGAAGTTTGAGATATCTTCTTCGTACCCAGCCGGAACTTCAGGATCGATCGAGTTACCACATACGGGTTGTCCGACTGGAACCATAGCTTTGATGAGAGCGAGGCATCGTTCTTCGGTAATCTCAGCGAGTACCTTGTCTTCCAGTTGAGTGAACTCGGAAACAGCAAGCATGATTCCTCCAAAGCAATCGAGCAACTAGGGCAACTGTCAAATCAGCCAACTGTCAAATCAGCCAATGAAAGCAGGAAAGCGATCGCCTATGATGTTTTTCCCTGCCAATGAACGACGCGAGCCGCGATCGTCCGTAAAATCCAATCGGAAATGACCCCGAAAAAGCCAATCAAGAAAATGCCAGCGAACAGGGCACGAACGTTAAAGAACGTGCTGGCATCTTGAATGATGAACCCAATACCTACGTCTCCGGCCAATAGTTCAGAGGCAACGAGAATGCCGAAATCGACCGAAAGAGCGACCCGCATTCCCGTAAAAATAAACGGCAGAGCTGAAGGCAGAATGACGAGTAAAAATGCGAAAAAGTCATTGGCTCCCAGCGTGCGCGCGGCTAGAATTTTCTCTTTGCGACAGGATTGAACCCCCGCGATCGTGTTCAGCATGACGATCAACGTGCCCGCATAGAGAATAATCATCACTTTCGAGACTTCTCCAATCCCGAACCAAAGAATAAAAAGGGTAATAAACGCCAAAGGCGGAATCGGTCTAAGGAGCTCAGTAATGGCATAAAATGCTGCGCGAACGTACTTGTAGTAGCCCATCAACAAACCCAGTACGATGCCAACACAAGTACCGATGCCAAAGGCGGTATACACGCGAAATAAACTCATGCCGATATGTTTGAACATCGAATGTCCGGCATATCCTTTGGCAAACATGCGTTTGAGTTCGAGCGCAATCGATGAAAGACTCGGCAAAAATAATTCGTCAATTAATTCGAGCTGAGTCGTAATTTCCCAGATTGCCAAAACGAGCCCAGGTAAAGCCAATCCCGTCACGATCAAAGGAATAGGAGTATGCTTTATCGGTGAGACACGATCTGCTGACTTCCGCTCGGTAATAGGATTCGAGATCGTCGTCTTCATGGGAGATTCTCAGGACTGCTGTCAACCGATGAGCGCCGAATGTCTCATTCAAACTGCGTCATGGTTAGATAAATCTGCTTGCGATAGAAATTCAGCTCGTCACACACTCGATTCATCTTGGAATATCTAGGCTGAGGCAAGCGAATCGGAAATTCACGATAAATCCGACCGCGATCGCCAGCTAAAACGATGACGCGATCGCTCAAATAGACTGCTTCTTCAATACTGTGGGTGACGAAAAGAACGGTACCTCGAACTTCTTCATGCAGCTTCAGCAATTCTTCCTGTAAGCCTTCCCGAGTCTGAACGTCTACGGCCGCAAAAGGCTCGTCCATCAGTAAGATCTCAGGACGAACCACCATCGAGCGCGCCACGGCCACGCGCTGTTTCATGCCGCCTGAAAGCTGGTAGGGATATTTTTTCTGACTGCCCTGCAATCCGACGAGCTGAATCATTTGCTGGACGCGGGGCCGCCATTCTCGCTCGGGAATGTTAGAAAAACGAAATCCAAACGCAACGTTCTGCTCTACATTCAGCCAGTCAAACAGAGCGTGATTTTGAAAAACCACGCCCCGCTGCATGGAAGGAGCGAGAATCGTCTCCCCTGCATGAGTTACAACACCCGAACTCGGATGCACGAATCCAGCAATCAAATTGAGAATGGTGGACTTCCCGCACCCAGATGGCCCTAACAGCGTAAGGAATTCACCCCGCTGAATGTTCAGACTAAAGTCTTGAAGCACCCAGCGATCGCGGTCGTAGCCGAAGTCGACATGTTCAAGTCGGACAACTTCTTGTTGACGGGTTTTAACTGAAGTCAGCATCGTCAGCGATCGCCGGTTGGGTGTGTAAAAAGCAAGACGCGATCGCCTATTTTGACTCGACGTAGTCTTTCAGATACGCAGCATTAATCAGAGGCGCGATATCTTCGGGAGCTGAGTCAATACGTCCTTGTTCTTCCAGGAAGACGGCGTAATCCTCATAGGCATTAAAGAGAGAGGTATCAGAAGCTTGACCCGGCTCCCCCAGCCAATCGTTCGTGAGCTGATCTTCCAACAACAACACTTCAGAGCCCTGGCGATCGACCATTGCCGCAAAATCACCCGCTGATAGATTCAAGCGCTCTGCTTCCCATGCCTGACCTGCCGATGGATCCTCCAAATAGTGCTGTTGCGCTTTGTCCCAGGCCGCAATAAATTTCTGGAGCTGTTCGGGACTTTCTTCTGCAAATTCAGTGCGTACAGCCCACAAAGCTACAGCAAACGCGCCAACTGAATCAGCTGTTGCAATATCTTTGCCGCCTAATTCGTTGAGCTTTCCTGCTGCAGGTTCCCACGTCCAGGCAGCATCTATTTGATTAGCCCCATAAGCTGGGGCCATCTCTGCTGGTTTGAGGTTTACTAACGTTACATCTTCTTCCGTAAGTCCTGATTGGTTGAGAGCAGAAAGCAACGAGTGATGGCCTGAAGTTCCAAATGTGACCCCGATTTTTTTGCCTTCTAACTCTTCAACGGACTCAAAATCACCGATTAATCGTTCAGCAGTTTTGGGGGAATGATCGAGCAAAAAGACTTCAATCGGAATGCCGCGAGCGTAGGCAGATAGGGACGGGAAGGGAAAAAACCAAGTAACATCCACTTCACCCGCAGCCAGTGCGGGCACCATCGAGCCGCCAGAAGCATAGGGGACCAACTCAACCTCTAGTCCCACTTCTTCAAAAAATCCTTCGTTGTAAGCAACCATCGTGACGTTATTTATATCGCCAGTTTGATAGCCTACTCTCAGCTTCTCAGCCGCTTCGCTATCAGGAGCAAATGAAGCAACCAAAAACGTTGTAGCCGCGAAACTAAATGCACCGAGCAAAGTTCTTCTGGTCAGCATGACCTAGCCATCCTTCAATCGAATCGCCCAACTGTTTGCAAGCAAGTTAATCGATGCGCCAAGAGTGGATTTGTATCAGTAAATACAAGATTTAAATGGCGTGAATTCATGGATTGAATATACTCATTCAATATTGTTATCGATACAACAATTTTTATCCTTTGAGCGGATTAATTCGTGAATTTTGCGCCCAGTTGAATGAGGTAAGGCTCGGAGAAGGCTCGGCCGATTAGCGAAATTCCGCAGGGAACTCCGTTCGACTGAAATCCATACGGGATGGCGACGGCTGCTAAATCGAGCAGATTGACGAAGTTGGTGTAGTATCCCAACTTGAGATTCAAATCGATGGGATTTGCCTCGACCTCGGCGATCGTGTAGGTTGTGCCGATCGTGGGGACAACGAGGACATCGATCGCTTCCCACATCGGCGCGATCGCTCTCCGGATGTTTGCCAACTTGTACTGGTCTTCGAACACTTGGACGGCGCTGAGGGATTTGGAGTTTAGCACCGCCGTTCTTACTGCGGGATGTACGGCTTCGGGATTTTCCTCGACAAATCTACCGACTGAGGCGTACCTTTCAGCAATCCAAGTGCCTTTGAAGAGTAGGTTTGTGGCTTCGAGCAAGGGAGCGTAGTCGATCGTTTTACAAATTCCCCCCAGATCGATGAGACGAGCGATTGCCTCTCGAAACCGAGCTTCGACATCTTGATTGCCGTGGAATTGCAGAAACTCTTCAGCAGGCACCCCGAATGTAAAGGCATCAATGGCTTTGTCGGCCTCCGCAGGTGGTGCCTGGCGCGAGAACGGGTCGAGCGGGTCGAAGCCTTGCGCAACCTCAAACACCTCAGCAGCGTCGGCAACGTTCAGCGCAAAAATCGAAATGCAGTCCAACGTACGACACGCCGGGATCGTGTGGCGCGTGCTGAGCAATCCACGTGTCGGCTTCAAGCCGACAACATTGTTCAAGGCAGCTGGAACTCGACCCGATCCACCCGTATCGGTCCCGATCGCAAAAGAGACGAACTGGCGAGCCACTGACACCGCCGCCCCCGAACTCGACCCACCCGGAATGTAGTCAGCATTGAACGGGTTGCGCGGAATGCCAAAATCCGTTCGCACTCCCACTACTCCAGTTGCAAACTGATCGAGATTGGTTTTGCCAATGAGGATTGCCCCAGCATCCAACAGTGCTTGCACTACGGGATTGGTTGCTTCTGCCGTGTAGGTAAAACGATCGCAGGCACAAGATGTCGGCAAGTTTGCAATGTCGATGCAGTCTTTGACGCTGAAGGGAATGCCCCACAAAGGAAGTTGTTGGCGCGTTTCGGGGCTTTGGCGTTCTAACTCAGCAGCTCGCTGGAGGAGGTCGGGTTTGGGGACGAGATACGTCCACACGCCTTTTGCTTCAGCACTCGATATCTTTGGATACAAACGCTCGACGAGAAGACTTGAAGGAGTCAAATCTGAGTGCTCATATCGATACCGGAGAGTGCGAATATCGAGCACTAGCTCTGACAGCAGCATGACGTTTAACCGCGACAAGAATGCATGAATCGTGAGCGAACGCTGCGTGAAACGCTGTACTGATGGCTACTATCTCATTCACGACCTAGCTCGGCTGACTACAATGGCGAGAAAAGCTCTGAAGATAAGCATTCTTGCGACTGGCGTTGCTGCGTCCACGTATACTGACGAAAATACACGTAACCCGTGCCTGCGTGAGAGTGAGTAAAAATTTATGCGTTTCCGAATAGGTAATCGAGGCTTCCGGGTTCCAGCAGCCTTGGGAGCTACGACAGCACTGCTGCTTTCCGCATGTGGCTCCAGTCAATCCGTTGGGGCGATCGCTCCAGGGGAAACCGTCGCGAGTACGAGCCAAAATGCAGCTGATTCTGGTGTCTCCCTACTATTTCAAGACAACCAGCGCGCGGTCACAGAGGTCGACACGGCGTTAGCGTTGGCCGCGTTCAACCTACCCGCTGCTCTGCAAAATGACGAAGCGGCGATCGTGGCTGCGGCAAATCAGCTTTTGGGAACGGAGTTTACGCCCGAGAATATCAATCCCAGACCGTCAACGACTTCACTCGACTTTGCTCGTCCGTCTGGGCTAGATCTGACTGATGGCGCGCTTCTGCTAGCCTCATCCAGTCTGTCCGAAGCCAATCGCGCTGACGTACCGAGCGTCATTGCTGCTGTCAAAGCCTTGTTGGGCGAAGATTTCGAGTTCGATGCCAATGCGATCTCCAATCTGCCTGGGGTCGAATCCGAGCCGATTGTGGTGTCGGGAAACTGTTCGTTGGTGGCGGCTATTAGTGCGGCCAATGCGGACGTAGCCGTGCAAGGATGTCCTGCTGGAGTTGGTCCAGATACGATCGTCTTAACCAGCAACGTCACCCTCGACGCAGTGAACAATACGCTGATCGGTCCGACGGGGTTGCCTGCAATTACTAGTGAAATTACGATCTCCGGGAATGGCAACGCGATCGAGCGAGTCGAAACAGCGCCTGAATTTCGCCTGTTTCTCGTCGAGGGTGGAGGTGGATTAACTCTCAACGACGTAACAGTGCGCGGTGGCCGTGTTCCTTCTGATGGCCGCTTTGCTGCCAATGATGGCGAAGATGGCGGTGCTATTTACGTTCGCCAGACGGGTCGCGTCATCATCGGCAATGGCACTCGCATCACTGACAACCAAGCCTTCGCAGGAGGTGGCGGAATTTTCGCAAGTATTGATGCCGCCGAAGTTGTCATCAGAGGAAACAGTACGAGTGTTGATAACAACTTATCGGGTTTTGGTGGCGGTATTGCCTTCCCCCGCAATGTTGGAAATCCTGGACTTGGGTTTCTGACAGTAGAAGATGGAGCCGAGATCGTAAGCAATACGGCGGCAGGAGCAGGCGGCGGGATTTACTTTGCAGCTCAAAAAGTCACGGTTGAGAATGCCGTTATTACAGACAATGAGGCAGGTCAAAGTGGCGGTGGGGTTTTCATCGAACGTAGCCCAAGAGTTCGTTTTCCCGATCCTGATGAAGACGAATTCATATTTTCAGAAGTGAGAGCGAGAACGAAGATTCTCAACAACACGGCAGCGCGGGATGGAGGTGGCATTAGCGTAGACAATCTAGGAGCGTTAAGAATCATCGGCCCAGATATCGAGATTTTCGGTAACGTCGCCGCCAGAAATGGGGGTGGCGTCAATTCACTTGGCGCACTCGATCGCGTTTCTGACGTAGTGTTCGAAGATAATGAAGCCTCGCTCGGAGGAGGACTTTACGTTGTTGAAGACCTCGAATTGAGCGATGCCGCCTTCATCAGAAATCTAGCTGAATTTGGAGGCGGTCTATACACAACGGGTTCGAATGGTGCTGCTACGGCAGTGACGAACACTCGTTTCCTGAACAACCGTTTGACAACGGATACTAATGCAGAGAGTACGGGGTCGGCACTTTTTACTCGAGCGGGGAGCCTCGTCGTCTCACAAAGTTGCTTCGTCAACAACGATGGTCTCGCCGCCGCCAACGACTCGTCAGGTGCAGCGAGTGCGATTGAAAACTGGTGGGGCGCAGCATCGGGGCCAAGACCGAATATCGGCTCCGGAGATGCAGTAGATGGCAACTTTAACGTCTTGCCCGTACTGAACGCTCCCATTCTGGGATGTCCTACGCGAAACTAGTGCGATCGCCACTCATCCGTGAGAACGAGCACCACACAGAAGTAGGGACTAGTCCAATAGGAATCACGGATCATCCCCAGTTGTGCTTGATGCAGTGATTTGCTATCGAGGGTTTCCAGTTCAGCATCTTGATTTAGAAGGCTTGTTTGGAGAACTAAATTAGGTCTAAACTCTCCTGCATCGAGTCCCGAAATGTCAGGATAGGGAAAGCCAATAGGTGTTGACGAACTTAGTTGAGACTGTCGATATTTTTCCTGTGAGGCACTGCACCACTTTGGCAAGATGACTTTAGTCTAAGGATTCACAATGTACTCGGACGCAACCGCATCGGTTTCTCCCCGGTGTACGAGTGCCTGATGGACCATGGCCGCAACTTCAGCCCGCGTGGCTGATTTTTCCGGCTGAAGTTGGGTTGTTGTTGGGTAATTGACGAATAAGCCCGCCTCTATCGCCCCAGCAACTTGCGCTTTGGCCCACTCTGGCAAGCGATCGCCATCAGCAAACTGCGCAAGAATAGCCTCAGGATTGTCTGCGGAAGGTAAGTCCAGTCCGCTCGCCAACGACACCAACACCTGATAGCGAGGGACGAGCTGATCGGGTCGAAAGACGCCTTCCGAGTAGCCACTCATAAATCCAGAAGCGATTGCTCCATCAATAGCCCCTGCGCCCTCAAAATCTTCAGGGATATCGGGGAATGCAGATGCTTCTCCCTCACCGGATTGACGTGCTGAGTCTGGAACCAATGCCTCTCGAATCTTTGCAGCTAATTCTGCCCGCGTAACGGGTTCATCGGGTGCAAACTTGCCACCACCTGAACTCTCGGCAATAAAGCCCTCTTTACGCAAAGCCTCAATAAAGGGGAAGGCCCAGTACTCAGGCGTCACATCCTCGAAGCTAGCAGGTGGCAATGCCGCAATCTCCTCGGGAGCTTCCGCTTCCGGAGCCTCTACTTCCTGACTTTCTGCGCTCTCGTCGACGATCTCTCCACCTTCACTTTCAGCCTCTTCGACAAGAGATGGAGTCTCCGTGTCTTCGCTGGGAGACACAGACTCTACAGGCGGAACCGCTTCACTTCCTTCTTCAACCGCCACAGGAGTGTCTACCGCTTCGCCATTATCTGTTTCTGGATCGTCTACTTCTGGCAATACATCTCCTACATTGCGTTCTGCCTCAGCCGCTCGCGCCCGAGCCGCCGCCAAAACTCCTGCGGCTGTCCTCACTTGTCCAGGAGGCGGAGGCTCAAATCGTTCGGAAGGTAATGCAGGTGTTGCCTGCGGTAGAGAAACCATCGCTCGACTGTCGCGATCTCTATCAGCCTCGGGTAAAGCAGCGATCGCTTCGGCCTCATCTACAAATACGGATGGAACTACTAACGCTTCCTCACTCGCTGTCTGAACCATATCGAGTACGCCAGACATAGGGCGTTCGCCCGTTACGCCCCAAGCCACCAAGGAGCCAAGACCGATAAAAGCCACCCCCAAGGCAATCTTCTCGTCGAGATCGAGGGGGAACGAACCGCCACCACCGCCTGGCCGCCTGGGGCGATCGCTGCTACCCGAGCCACCAGACCCCGCTGGCGGTATCGAGAACGATCCAGCCGCTACGCGATCGTCCTCGTCGTCCCCTCCCCCAGCACTACCAGCATCCTCACTCGCAATAGATGCCGCGAGATCGACCGCATCACTGGTCGCTGCCGTCAAAATGTCAGGCACGGGTGTTGGCACGCTACCAACTGAAGACGTATCGGGTTCTGGCCGCTCTGAGTCCTCCTCAGACTGCCCCGCCACCATTCCAAGGGTGGTTGCTCCCGCAGCAACGCCAATCGCAGCACCAATACCCGCTAGTCCGACTGTGGGGCGATCGCCACGCTGTGGCTCGACCTCGCGCAAACGCTCTTCAGCTAGCTTCGATCCAGCTGTCAATTCCGCATCAATCTCACCGGCATCCATGCCAAATTGGCGTCCTCCAGCGGGCCAACCTTGAGGTTGAACGAATTGAGTGGAGGGAGGTAAAGGATTTGACTTGAAACGAGGTGGCATGAAGCCAGCGGGCAGCTGAGGGCGTCCAAAAGTTGGCAGTTGCGGTGTAAACGAAAATGACTTAGCCATATCGATGCCGTGCCTTAGCTCTGGAGGAAGGTGGGTGCGTTTCGCAAGTAAATACGCGACATTGCCATTAAGGGAGGTGGCTAGGACAGCCTTGTATAGATAAGTTTGAGTTCAAGAATTCGCCTAACTATATCTCCTGATGCCCTGACACTTCAAGAACTAGTGCTGTAGGCAGTATCCGAACGATCTCGGAACTATCAAATGTAACGAAGAGAGGTGAATTGAAGAAAAGAATGCTCTTTCAAGCAAGATGGTTAAACGAGTTAGCGCGATTTCATTTTCGTCACAACTGTTTATCAAAACTCAGCTCGTCTACGGTTAAACGTCACTTCCATAGGTAGATTTATCCGTTGCCCAAACTCAGCTCAACTCCATGCCCATTCGTCTTCTCATCCTGACCGCAACCACACTATTTCACGCGATCGCCAGTTGGTTAGAAAATCGACAACCGCCACCAGGGCAGCGTCTTGACGTGGGAGGATACTGCTTGCATTACTCTGTTCTCGGCAGCGGAGGACCGACGATCGTACTCGACCACAGCTTGGGTGGCGTTGAAGGCTATGTATTGTTCGAGTCTTTAGCTCAGCGATCGCGCGTAGTTATCTACGACCGCGCGGGTTATGGCTGGAGCGATCTCGGCCCGCATCCGCGCACGAGCGATCGCGTGGTGACGGAACTCGACGCGCTGCTGACAGGTGCAGGCATCGAGCCTCCTTACTTGCTGGTGGGAGACTCGTTTGGCAGTTACAACGTGCGCCTGTACGCGCACCGTTTTCCGGAAAAAGTAGTCGGTTTGGTGCTGACTGACGGCTTGCACGAATCGGGCATGCTGCAGATGCCTCTATCGCTGCAGCTGGTTAAATGGTTTTTCGTATCGGGATTTGGCATGGCTTTGCTGGGGTCGGCTCTCGGCCTCGTACGCTTACTGGAAATCTGTCGGGTATTCGAACTCGTCAAGCCGGAGCTCCGTCGTTTCCCGCGCGAAGCACTCGCTCCTGTCAAGCGTTCGTTCGTTCGTCCCAAACATTGGCTGACGATGGCGCAAGAGTTACTGGGCTTAGATGCTAGCGGTCGTCAGGTCAGCATTGCAGACGGCTTTGGCGATCTCCCGATTGTCAGCATCAAAGCTGAGGCGTTTTTTCGGCCTTCCATATGGACATTGGGGATGAAACTAGGGCCAGCAGACCGGCTGCGCGATCGCATGCACGTCGCGCTCAGTAAGCTCTCCAGCCGTTGCGAGAGCATGTCTGCCGATGCCAGCGGTCATTTCGTTTGGGTCGATCGCCCCGACGTCATTCTCAAAGCAGTGGATCGCGTGCTCGAACAGGTGCAAGAACAATCCGGTTAAGTTGCTATCTCGTGCCGAACATGCGATCGCCAGCATCTCCCAACCCCGGCAGAACGTAACCATTGTCGTCGAGTTCGTCGTCAATGGCCGCCGTGAACACCGGCACGTCTGGATGGTCGGCGTGGAAGTGCAACAAACCTTTGAGGGCAGCGAGCAAACAAATAAATTTAATCGATTTGGGCTTGGTTTCCTTCAGACGCTGCACGGCCGCAACCGCAGAGTTTCCTGTCGCGATCATCGGGTCTACCACCAGCATGTGGCGATCGCTGATGTCTGACGGCACTTTGAAGTAGTACTCGACCGGGACGTGAGTTTTTGGATCGCGGTAAAGACCGATATGGCCGACGCGAGCAGAAGGAATCAGTTTCAACATGCCGTCGAGAATCCCCTGGCCGGCCCGCATGATCGGTACGATCGCCAGCTTTTTGCCCGCCAACATGGGAGCCTCCATTTCTGCCAGTGGCGTGCGGATGGGCACCTTGCTCAGCGGCAAGTCGCGGGTGACTTCGTAAGCCAGCAGCATGCTGATTTCGCTCAGTAACGAACGAAACTCAGCCGTACTCGTATCTTGCTGCCGCATAAGGCTGAGCTTGTGTTGCACCAAAGGGTGATTGATGACGACGATCTCAGCTTCTTTCTTCGCCGGTTTGCGCGATCGCTCAAAAGACGGTTCCATCGCTTTCCAGTTGAATGGGGGGCACGCCCGTAGGTCTCAGTGTAGCGGCGATTTGACGACCCGCATGCCACGTACCGCCTTCCAAAACCTTTGCCAGAGGCAGTTCGGCTGCCGTCAATTGCAAACGCTGCCCCACCTGTTCGGCGACTCGATCCAGCAGGGCAATGGTCAGCGATCGCCATTCCACAATGACTGGATCGCCAGGAGGAAACGCCTGCGTCAAGATATCAGCGCGACGGGGAACGAGCGCGCCTGTATCGACGAACAACCCGCCATTGCGGTATTCCGCCAGTCCGGTCAAAGCATCGAGTTCAGTCACCCGAATACCAGCCTTAGCTAGCGGTTCCACTAACGAATAGGTCAACCACTGCGACAGCTTGTGAAACGGGACGAAACCATCGTCAGGAAGCGCCGGATGTGGCCAAACGTCACCCAAATTGACTCCAGCAATCGTCGCGCGACCGGGCCAGATAGAGCCAAATCTCTGCAACACCACAGCCAGAACGGTCGCAGCAGTCACGGTATCGGCAGTGGTGCGATCGCGCAGGTCGTCCAATATATTTCCCGGTCGCGCGGTTAACTCAGCCTGAGGCCATTGCTGTGCCAAAGTTTCTCCAAGACGGTGCATCAAATCCAAACGTCCTGACAGACCGACCAATGGATTGTTCTCAGTCACCTGAAAGCCTGTGGCGAGTTCGTCTGCCGTCAGCGCGCTCAGGGTAGATGCATCCGCCTGCCAAGGATAGTCGGGATTGCCAGAGAAAGTGCCTTGGCAAAAGGCATGGAAACTGGCGACGGCCAACCCTTCCGAACGCGACCACATGTGCCCAGTATCGGCTTCAATATATCGCCAAGTGGCTCCAGCCCCGGCATCGAGCAAAACGCTGGTTACGACTAAGTCGATTTCGGCTTTTGCTATCGCAATGGCGTCATTGTCAGCAAGATCGCGTTCGAGCCCGGCGAGGCGATCGCGATCTCCAACGTTGAAATGTCGCCACCGACTGTGCAACGGAATATCGAGATCGGGATAGCGATCGCGGGTTACGCCCAAGACGAGATCGACCGAGCGCCTCAGCTGAGCTAGATCGCAAGTAAAGCTTTCGAGTTGACCTCGCTGGCAGAGAGCAAACAAATGCTCACAGCGTTCCCGAATGGCTTCAGGCGTTCGCAGATAAGCGATCGCGTCAGAAGCAGATGCGCCAGCAGCAAAACTTGTCATCGCAGACACGCAGCTACGCGCGCGCAGCCGAACGTCCAGAACCTAGCTCGGCCTCAACAGTTTCGACAGGAACTGGGGCAGGAACCTGCGTCGCACCCTGGCTGGTTTGAGCTAAATAGATGCCTCCCAACACGATCGCGAACCCGACCCACGTCATCGGACTGAGCTGTTCGACAAAAGCAAACCAAGCCAAGATGGCACTAAAAATCGGTTCGAGCAGCGACAACAAAGCAATAAAACTGCTGGTGAACGTGTTGAGACTATCGGCCAGCAATCGCTGTCCTAGCCCTTCACTGACAATACCCAATCCCAGCACGGCAAAGACCGCCGTATCAGTGGTTGGAAAAATCTGACCTTCCGTGACCCACGTAATTGGCAACAGTAGGGCACTACCGACAGCACACCGCCACAGCAAGATTGTGGTAGCCGAGAATCGAGCCCGCAGCTGCTCAACCGCCAACAAGTAACCGCTAAAAAACACTGCCGACAAGAGAGCCAAACAATCACCTACCAAAGACATACTGCTGCCGAAGATATCTTCGGCACCGAGAGCGATCGCCCCCAGTAAGGCCACGCCCATGCCGAGCAAAAATGTTTTATCGAACCGTCGGCCGAAGAGCAACCAAGCTCCCATCGTCGTGAAGATAGGCGTGAGATTATTCAGCAACACGCTCTTTGCCACGGTCGTGTACTGCAAAGACACGGCCCACAATCCCAGCGAGGCCGTGGACAAAATCCCCAAGCTGGCTAGCAGCAAATACTGCCGCCGCGATGGCGGTGATAAAGGGCGATCTCGAGTAGGCGAGAACGCCGATGCCAGCCATCGCCCCACCCCGAAAACGACGAAAAAGACGAACAGGCGATTAAATACCGTGCCGTTCGCTCCCAGTTCTGTTTCGCTGAGGCGAATGAAAATCGGCGCGCATGCCACAGACAGCAGGGCAATGCAGAGACCGATAACGGAGGCTGGAGTTGCGCGACGCGCGCCCTGTTCGGGAGAGAGCTGCTGTGGAGTCATCTCGTATAGATATAGGTAGCTAGATTAAGCTCTGTTGCATTCAATCACAGATGTGCAACATATTGCTAGGGGCCGCTACCACTACTTCGCCGACTGTCACTAGGCAGTTACGAGACTCATTAAACAGAAACTAAAACCACAGCAATCAAAGCCAACACCATCCCCACAACTTGCCTTGCAGTCAGCGTTTCACCCAATAGGGCGACAGCCAGAACAATGGTGGCGAGCGGGTAAAGTGAAGACAGCGCTGTCACTAGAGTGACCGGACCGCTAGAAACGGCGAGGAGAAATAGGTACGCCCCAGCAACGCCCAATATCCCTGTCACAATTGCGAGTGCGGTACCGATAGGGTGAATCTCTATCTTTTCGGAGGAGGTCAGCAAGACAATCGCCACGAACACGAGTCCGCCCAAAGCTTGAAACACGGTCGCGCTGCGCGGCGTCACGTACTGCGTAGCGATTTTGGGCAGAAATGACCACAGCCCCCAGACTGCAACTGTACCTAAGGCAGGAGCGAGCCATTCTTTCACGAGTTTCCTTTCACAAACGATGAGAGTCGACCGAGAAGCAATTGCCTAGGAGTCCTCAGATGATGGTGGCATTAGCTGTTTACTTTCCGGTTGTTTGCTTTCTAGCAGCAAGCCAAGCAGTAAGCAGGCAACGCCTACATTAATGGCAATATCCGCCACGTTGAAAATTGGAAAGCGAATCAATACAAAATCGAGAAAATCAACCACGGCTCCCGAGACAAAGCGATCGATACCGTTCCCGACGGCCCCGGCCAGAATAAATCCGTAGCCCGCTTGTTCCCAGCGTCCCATCGGCTTCCCAAAAATCGCCAGAGCGGCTAGTCCCAAGGCCACAGCCAGCGAAATCCATTTTAAAAATCCGCCTGAATTTTGGAACAAGCTCCAAGCTGCACCCGTATTTTCGATGTAGGTGAACTGAAATACATTTGGGATCAGCGGGATACTCTGCCCTAACTCCATTGTTTGTTCGACCCAAATTTTCGTGACGCGATCGCTCACCACACCTGTCAGAGCCACTAGCCAAAATCCGCGATTTTTCACCATGCGTTGTCTTCACCTTTGACGTGTTCGGGTAGGGCGCGCACTTCCGGACGCTTATCTCGCGCAGCTTTGCCATCGATGAATTTGCCATCGATGAATCTACCATTGATGAATAAGATTCGACGCGCGATCGCGATGACGCCCACGACCGCAGGAATGAGCGCGATTTGACCGACTAGCAAATAGAGCGAGTACTGTCTTGCTGTTGCGGTCAACCCCAGCTCTCCACCACCCCGCACTAGCAAGTACGTCAAGCCACATATGTGAACGACTCCCAATCCTGCCAAACAGGACGTCGCCAGCCAACTGAGTGATGGCTGAGGTACGCGTTCGATTGTGCGTCCGCAGAGCCAAGCTCCTGGCACGAACCCCAGCAGGTAGCCAAAGGAGGGCTGCTGAAACGTTTGCCAACCACTGTCGTACGTAAACACGCCCCAGCCCAGAAACCCCAGCGTCAGGTATGCTATCTGCGACCAGCATGCGGCTCGCGCTCCGGCAACCCCGGCTGTAATCATCCAGCCCACGAGTTGAAATGAGAGCACGTATACGGGCTCGAAATTCCACTCCACCATGGGCAATACCCCGTGGGGAATGGGAACTTGCAGCAACGTTCCCGCCGCCGTCAACAGCGCGCCAATTGCCATCCACAGCAGTTCGAACAGAGATGGGAGAATAGGGCGTTTCAACAGGCTTCAACGCTCGTGCGGCAAACAGCACTTTCTATGCTAATCGAGGCGCGTCTGCGTGCAGCTGCCATTTCAACTGCACTTCTCCTAAGATCGAATGGTTTCGATTCAGATTGTTTCGATAAGGATTGTGCCATGGTAAGACTCTGGCGAGAATGAACTCCATCTGTATGTCGTCGATTCAATCAGGTGTGAAGTTACATGTCATTAGGGAGTAACTCTAATGTTGGAAGCTTTTTTTGCTGCTGTCGATATCACGAATCTTCCCCAGGAAATTCTAACTGCAAATCCTAGTATTTCTAGTGCTGTTGCCGATGACGGTATTGACGATGTCGCTGCAATTCAGGCAGTAGTTGATTGGTTGACGGCTCAGCGCCAAGCAGGTTTCACGGATGAGTCGACCATTTATTTCCCCGCAGGCGTTTTCGATCTCTCAAAAACCGTTGAGGTAGATACCTCAGCGATCTCGTTTGAAGGTGCTGGGATCGGCCGCACCATTTTGCGTAATACAGACGCATTTCATGTAGGCACTACGGGGCTTCCTGATTCGGGTGTCGATTTAAAATCAGTGAATCAAAATGCTTATTTATTTAGTCTTAAAAGGAATGCCGATGGTGTTGCGTTTGCAAATGTGACGCTTATCGGGCCGGGGGTACACGGTGCTATCTTCGGCTATGGAGTCGACGAACTCGAGATCGGCCATGTTGAGTTTGACAACTTTGCGTGGAGTGCAGTTCGACTCTTCAATGTGAGTCGTGCGAATATCCACCACAATGTTTTTATTGATGCTGGCGGTCAGGCTCAGGGAACTAGCGGAGTAACAGGAGGAGCAATTTATGCCACGTTCCTCAAAGATTCCGAAATTCATCACAACACGATCTCAAAAAGCGGTGAACGCGAGGGCAATGTCTATGGGATCAAAGGCCGTAAGTTCAACAACACCCACCTGCATCACAACACGATTGCGACGAGCTTCGCGATCGAACTGCCGTTTGAAAGCGATCGCTTTGTAGAAATCGAACGCAATTATCTCGATGGTGCCATCTCAATACCGAAATTCGGTGGAGGAGCAGTTCCTCAGGACGGTTTCACATTCCACATTCACCACAATTACTTCACGAGATCCTACTCGTTGGAGTGGGCTCGCAATGGTGCGGAAGTCGACCATAACGTATTCGTATTTGATACGGAAAGCGACGGCGGTAACCTCATCTCGAACTTCGGTTCAGAACTGGCTGCCGGACCGACGAAGTTTCACAACAACCTCATCTTGAATCCTGGACGAGGCATTTTTTGGAGTCGAGGCGTGTATAACAACTTCTCGTTCTACAACAACGTGGTAACCGCAAATGAAACTTCGACCCCGAGAACAGAGGGTCTCTTTGCGTTCAATAGCAGTACCGATTTCAGCACCATTGAACTTAGAGACAATATCGTCGAGGTCAACGGCGCTTCGCGTCCGCTGATGCGCAACGATGCCAGTTATAGTGCTGTCATCGAGAACAACACGCTGAAAAATGTTTCCGATATCGATCAGTTTGACAACCCTGACACCGGCTCGCAGCGAGGCTTGACTGCTCCTTTAGTCTTTAAGGTAGGTGCCAATGAAGAGTTCGTCGTGGATGGATTCAATTTACGCAAGCTGCAGTGATAGTGGTATCTCGATTTTCTAGCTTGCAGCCATCCAAGCGATATTTTCGAGAATGAAGGCGTGAATAGGGGCAACCGCAATTTGCTCGACCAGTTGCGTAGTGCCACGTATATAGATAGTGCCAAACAGCAG
>JBCBVC010000077.1:0-20092 GCA_039817845.1 Cyanobacteria bacterium J06642_2 | reverse complement strand
TTAGACATGGGGGATGGATCCAACTCGTCGGCATTACTCCACTATGCGTCCTAGACAGACTGGCGACTGCTATACATACAGTTTTTGTACGACTCTGCCTTTAAAATCCCCGATATCGCTCCATGCCAATCAAGAGAAAAGTCACTCCGTGTCATTCACAATCAAGAGAAAAGATGGCAATTTACTGTTGTATTTGCAGGCTTAGTGCATAACGAAATGCAAGCATGCGATGCAATCCATTGAGATATCAATAAACTCAGGTAGGCGAGCAACAGCAGCCCATGACAAGAAATTGCATGTTATGACTCCGTAATTTAAGCCACACAAAGCTAGCTGCAGTCAGTGTCGCTGCAATTGTTAACTTGAGTCATACTCGGTGACGGAAACTTTTATCGGTAAACGCGTTCTTCCATAGCTCGTAATTGACGTTCGAGGCGATCCAGTCGGCCCCGTAATTCATCCATCTCGGATTGACGGGGTACGCCCATGTCCTGCATGACGTTGCGGACTTGGCGCTGCATAGCCGATTCCAAATTGCCACGGTCGGCTTCAAGCTGACTCATAATATCGTCAAAAGCTTGTTTGGCCTCGTTCGGATCGAGTCGACCATTTTTGACCAGTTCGTCCACCGATTTTTGCACTTTTTCAGTCACCAGCGTGGTAGTGCCAATCCCCATTAGCAACAACTGGCGCAATAAGCTGTTAGTGTCCATAGGTACCTAGGGCCATACTACCTTCTTCTATTCTGTCAGAACTTTTCAAACCGCATGAGTGCCTACGCCCCTCCGTTTACCCTGCATCTCGACAACGGTTCGGTCAGTTTTACGCTACCCGAGACCGTTGCCCGCGACCTCCAAAATGCTCTCCAAACCCTCGTCATTCACTTGCGCGAAGCCGCTCAGACCAAACAACCCCAGGCAACGACGGAATTTCGTCATGCTGGAGATATCTTCCTCGAAGCATTCTGCAACCCCAATATTTGGCCTACGCCCTTTGCCGCTAAACTACTGCTCACAATTCGCGACGATCGCTTGCGCTTGTCGGTAGAGGCCGAACTTACGCAAGTGCTGGATGACATCAGCCAGTACTTGGAATCCCTCTAGCTCGAAGCCGAATCTGTGCTCTGAAAGTTGAAACCGTAAGACACCTAACTAGAGCAATTATGAAGAATGCAATCACGATTGGAGATCGTGATAAATTATGGTGCTGGTCAGAAGACATAAGGCTTCTAGCCGCTTGACGTCCTTCCAAAGTTCCGCCAGAGAAGTTTCCAGATATGCCCAAAGTCATCGTCACCGATCCTATTGACGAAGCCGGAATTGAAATCCTCTCACAGGTCGCTCAGGTGGACGTACACATCAAACTTCCTCCTGAAGAACTGATCGAACGCATTCCTGAATACGACGCCATCATGGTGCGATCGGGTACGCAAGTCACGCAGGCCGTGATTGAAGCTGGTAGCAAGTTGAAAATCATCGGGCGGGCCGGCGTTGGCGTCGATAACATCGATATTCCCTCTGCGACCAAGGCCGGGATTATTGTCGTTAATTCTCCTGAGGGTAATACGATCGCTGCGGCCGAGCATGCCCTGACGTTGATGCTGTGCCTGTCGCGCCACGTCCCAGTCGCTAATGCTTCTGTCAAAGACGGTAAGTGGGAACGCAAAAAATTTGTCGGTGTTGAAGTCTACAAAAAGACGCTAGGCATCGTGGGGCTAGGAAAAATCGGCTCTCACGTCGCGCGGGCTGCGCAGGCAATGGGCATGAAGATTATGGCCTACGATCCTTTTATTTCACTCGAGCGCGCTCAACAGCTCGATGCCCGCCTCGTAGACATGGAAACCTTGCAGGCTGAAGCCGACTACATTTCCCTTCACATTCCCAAAACGCCCGAAACTGCCAATCTGTTCGATGCCGCAGCGTTCAAGCGCATGAAACCGACTGCTAGGCTGATTAACTGCGCTCGTGGTGGATTGGTAAATGAGCAGGACTTGTATGAAGCGCTCAAAGCCGGAGAAATTGCTGGTGCTGCTTTAGATGTATTCGAGAGCGAACCCCCATCCGAAACATCGCTGTGGGGATTGGGACGGGAAGCTATTCTCACGCCTCATTTAGGTGCTTCTACGGAAGAAGCACAAGCTAATGTCGCTATCGACGTAGCCGAACAAATCCGCGACGTGTTGTTAGGACTTCCAGCTCGCTCTGCTGTGAATATTCCCGGTTTGAGTCCTGAAATTTTGAAGGAGCTCAAATCCTATCTCAAACTGGCTGAAATGTTGGGCAGTATGGTAGGGCAACTGGCTGGCGATCGCATTAATCAGCTGGAAATTCGGCTCCAGGGCGATTTAGCCGCTAAAAACTCCCAACCTATCGTCATTGCGGCTCTTAAGGGGTTGCTGACCTTGGCTTTGCGGGAGCGAGTGAACTACGTCAATGCCTCCTTAGAAGCCAAAGAGCGCGGCATCCGCGTGGTGGAGACCAAAGATGCCTCTATCCGCGATTATTCAGGTTCGCTGCAGCTCATTGCTCACGGTCCCAACGGCCCTCGTTCGGTCATGGGAGCGCTGTTGATGGATGAGGGTGAAATTCGGATCACGAATATTGATGGCTTCCCCATCAACGTACCGCCTACCGATCACATGCTAATTACATTGCACCGGGATATGCCTGGCTTAATTGGCAAAATCGGTACGCTCTTGGGCAGTTACAACGTCAATATTGCCAGTATGCAGGTTGGTCGCAAAATTATCCGCGGTGATGCAGTGATGGTACTCAGCCTCGACGATCCCCTGGCTGATGGCATTACGTCAGAAATCCTTAAAGAACCGGGGATTCGCAACGCCTATACAGTTACTCTTTCTGACTAATCCGACTTTCTGACTGATCCGACTTTCCGACTAATCCGAGCTCGATCGCGCGGACAGATCGAGCTCGGTCAAAGAAGCATCAAATCAGATCTCGACTGACGATCGCGCCGGTATGCGTGAGTGCGAGCACTGACAAGGTTTCAGGTTAGAGCTAACGTAGCAATGGGTATCGCTGCGAGGGCAATCTCCGTGGTTTCCGCAACACCTGCTGCAACACAGATACAAAAAAACACTTCTGAGCTGAAGCAGCTCGGGCTCGCCGACACGGTTGAACTGCAAGGGATTAGTTTGCACGGAGGCGATCGCGTGACGTGTCGGTTGCTACCTGCCCCCAAGCATACCGGGCGCGTTTTCGTCCGCATGGATTTGCCAGACTGCCCCGAAATTGTCGCTCGGCCTGACTCGACTACGCCGGCTCAGTTATCGACGCTTCTAAAACATGCCAATGGCGCGTCGGTCCGCACGATCGAGCATTTGATGGCGGCGTTGACAGGTTTAGGGATTGATAACTGCCGCATCGAATTGGATGGGCCTGAGGTGCCTATCATGGATGGTTCGGCTCGCAATTTCGTCGAGGCGATCTCTGCGGCTGGCATCGTCTCTCAAGACGCACCCAAGCGCATGTGCGCGATCGCTCGCCCCGTCACCGTGTGGGACGGCGAAGCCTTTGTTAGTGCTATTCCCAGTTCCATAACGCGCTATACCTACGGCATCGACTTTGCCGGATCTCCCATTGGCGAACAATGGTTTAGCTGGCTGGCAAATCCCGAGACCTTTCCACATGAGATTGCTCCGGCTCGGACGTTTACTCGGGAGCGAGATGCGGAACTCGCTCGCCAGCACGGTCTTATCAAGGGCGGGAGTCTGGATAACGCAATCGTCTGTACGTCGGGGAAATGGCTCAATCCTTTGCGGTTTGAGAACGAGCCCGTGCGCCACAAGTTGCTCGATCTACTTGGAGATCTCAGTTTGACAGGCATCACCTGGCAAGCTCATTTCGTGGCCTATAAAGCCGGTCATACTCTTCACGCTCGCTTTGCCCGAGAACTTTTGGCCTTAGCTCATTAATTGGGATTCGTTTGGTGTAGGGTGTTCGGACTATTCCTACTGCATGAGTTGAGATTTCATCTCGACCAATAGCATATTTTTTATGGCTTAGATTCTCATGGCTCAGATTCTCGTATCAACAACATGTCTTAATGTGAGGGGATATCGTCAGTCCGATCGGGTTTTAGGACCAATCCGTTGTACGCTCTAGCTTGACAGATGGCAATTGCCAATCGAACGTACGAGGCGTGCGTTATCTAGCGATGGGCAGGTATTCTCATCTGTACGAACATACAAATACCGACTGTAGCTACCGTGACCGCTGCCAAATCCCGTCCCGATCTACCCGCTCCCGACTCTGCCCTTGGCGATCGCGAGCCCGTTCTTGATATTGGCCAGATACAAGATTTACTGCCTCATCGCTATCCCTTTTTGTTGGTCGATCGCGTGGTAGATTTCGTAGCGGGCGAGCGGATTGTCGGTTACAAAAACGTGACGGTTAACGAATCGTTCTTTCAGGGGCACTTTCCCGGCCGACCTATTATGCCAGGGGTGCTGATTGTCGAGGCGATGGCTCAGGTAGGGGGCATCGTGTTAATGAAGCTGCCAGATGCAGCCGGGCGGTTAGCATTGTTTGCAGGGATCGATGGCGTTCGCTTCCGTCGACCTGTCGTGCCGGGGGATCGTCTATTTTTAAGCGCTCAACTTACAGCGATTAAGCGACAGCGAATTGGCAAGATGAGCGCGCGGGCCGACGTCAACGGACAGATAGTTGCTTCGGGAGAGTTGATGTTTTCATTGGTGGACTGATGTCTCGTAACTACGCGCTGGCTCCACTGAAGACAACATCGGTAGGATAAGTGCTATGGACGATACTTTCTCATCCCCACGCATTCATCCCAGCGCGGCCGTGCATCCGGGCGCCCAACTCCATCCTACGGTTGAAGTTGGCCCTTTTTGTTCGGTGGGCGAGCACGTCAGTATTGGTGCGCATACAAAGCTGTATTCTCACGTCGCGATCTCTGGATGGACCACGATCGGAGAAGACAACATTATTTTCCCTGGGGCCGCAATTGGGTTCGAGCCGCAGGATCTCAAATACGATGGCTCGCCCAGTCAGGTGATTATTGGCGATCGCAATCGCATTCGCGAATGCGTTACGGTCAATTGCGCTACTGGAGAAGGAGAGCAAACTTGCATCGGTCACGATAATTTGCTGATGGCATACGCTCACGTTGCGCACAATTGCGTGCTGGCAGATGAGGTTGTAATTGCCAATTCGGTAGCATTGGCCGGATACGTTCACGTCGAATCGCGGGCGCGGATTAGCGGATTAGTGGGCGTGCATCAATTCACCCACATCGGCAGTATGGCTATGGTGGGTGGCATGGCGCGACTCGATCGCGACGTTCCGCCTTTCATGATGGTTGAAGGGAATCCCGGAAGGCTGCGCGGCCTCAATCTAGTCGGTTTAAAGCGAGCAGGGCTGAAATCAACCGAAAAGACCATTAAGCATCTGAAAGATGCGTATCGCTTGCTCTATCGCTCGGGAATGTCGATGGAGAAGGCTTTGAGCCAGTTGTCAAATCAAACTGACGATCCCTATGTCAATGCCTTGGTGACATTTCTCGACTGCTCCCTACACGATGAGGGACGACGCGGTCCGTTACCCAGTCGCATGCAGTCGGTCCCCAGCAAAACGTAGTTCATGCCCCACATCTTTATCAGTACGGGGGAAGTGTCGGGCGATTTGCAGGCGAGCTATTTGATTCGCTCCCTGCGGAGTCAGCGATCCGATTTACGCGTGACAGCCTTGGGCGGAGAGCGCGTGGCCGCCGCGGGAGCCACGTTACTGCACGATACGACCGCCATCAGTTCGATGGGTCTGTTGGAAGCGCTGCCATTTATCGTACCGACGCTGCGCATTATGAGGCGAGTACGGCGATGGTTGCAGCGCGATCGTCCAGACGTTGCCATTTTGGTCGATTATGTAGGCGTGAATGCGCGTATAGGTACCTTGCTGCAACAGCAGGGCATTCCCGTTATTTACTACATTGCGCCTCAGGAATGGGTCTGGCATTATGGCAACGCCATGACGCAACGTCTGGTGAATTTTTCTCGCCTGATGCTGTCAATTTTTGCCGAAGAAGAACGTTATTACTCTGAGGCTGGAGGAAACGTACGTTGGGTAGGCCATCCATTAGTCGATATCCTGCAGTCGGCCCCCAGTCGCGAGGAAGCCAGAGCACAGCTAGGTATTGCTCCTGAGACCCGAGCCGTGATGGTGATGCCGGCGTCGCGCTCGCAAGAGCTGCGCGCGATCGTGCCCGTGCTCGTGCAGGCAGCTCGACAAATCCAGCAGCAGATTCCGCAGGTCAAAGTCTGGATACCACTCTCGCAGGCTCGATTTGAACGAGCGCTGACGCGATCGGCCCGCCAGGCGGGCCTGGAGGTCGCATTCGTGCGGAACAATACGCGCGCGGCGATCGCCGCTGCAGACTTGATTTTGGCCAAATCAGGCACGGTAAATTTGGAAGCGGCAATTTTGGGGATTCCGCAGGTCGTTGTCTATCGCGTTCACTGGTTGACGGCTTGGATTGCCCGCAAATTCCTGAACTTTTCCATCCCCTTCATGTCGCCCCCCAATCTCGTGCAAATGCGGGCGATCGTGCCGGAGCTACTGCAGGGAGAAGCCACGCCCGCCCGTGTAGTGGCAGAAGCATTGCCGCTGTTGGTCGATCGCGATCGGCAGCGAAAACTGCAGCAGGATTATGCTCAAATGCGCCTGGCTTTAGGAAAGCCAGGCGCGATCGACCGCGCTGCAGTTGAAGTCCTGCGCATTCTGGCTGAGGTAGAAGCCAAATCAGGTACTTCTAACACGTAGCTACGCGGCCTGGGTAGGCCAATGAAGTTTCCACGCCTGCCGAATAAAGGCTCGAACGATCAGTTTTGCTTTGGAGGGTTCGAGGTCGACTGCTAGCGATAGTAACGACAGGTAGTCTTCGGCGTAGACGTCGTCAAAGCAGGCAAATGGCCAGAGGAGGTCGACATCCATCGCAATCGCGCAAACTTTAAGCTGGACTATAGCCGCGCAGTCGCGATGGACGAATAAAACTGGGCGTACCCATGCCATATTGTGCTGGTTTGCTGTTTCTGCAATTTGAACCAGCTCGACGTAGAGGGTCTGATCGCCAGCCTTCAAACTCAAGATTGGACGCGGTTTGGGTGGCTCGGGGTGAGACAACTCAATGCCATCAAATGCAAGATGGGAGGTGGAATCGACGCCTGAGGACTCGCAGCAGCTAGGCAGTAATGGCAACATAATGAATCAGTACGGGCGGCCCTACGTACTGGACTGGACTTGATGTCATTGTAATGTGGCTGGCAAATCTCTTGGTGTTGAAGAGCGCGACCGTAAAGATACGCTTCGATCTAAGGACCTATGAGACTTATTTTGGCATCAGGCGCGCAGTATTGGGCCGACTTAAGTCTCCCTCAGTCAGAACGAGGCGGCCGTTTGTGACGAGATGGCGGGCTAACTGATAAATCGTTTCGACACGCTCAGGGGCAGCGATCGCGTCAGCAATTTCGCTCACGGTCATGGGCGCTGTTCCCTCACGCAGGGCTTGAAGTACCTGCTTTTGCAACTCTAGAATGCCTGCAGCAGCCTTTTTGCCAGCTTCGACTCCTGGCTGATGATAGGCATTGATGTTGACTAGCGAAGCATAGAAACCTACGGCGCGCTCGTAGAGGGCGATCAGCGCGCCTACCGAGGTGGGGCTCACTTCAGGTAACGTCACGGTAATGGAATCGCGGTGATTGTCAAACAAAGCTTGCCTCGTGCCGAGCAAGAATCCGCATAAGAGATCACCGGCAGTTACGTCCGGTTCGAGCTCGAATCTGGGTCGATCGCGATCGCGCAGCACCTCGATAAACGTGAGAAAGAAATTGTTAATACCATCGCGCAATTGCTGCACGTAGGCATGTTGGTCGGTGGAGCCCTTGTTGCCGTAAACGGCGATACCTTGTTCGACCAAGTTGCCATCTAGATCGCGAGCTTTGCCTAATGATTCCATGACCAGTTGTTGCAGGTAGCGGCTGAACAACATCAAGCGATCTTTGTAAGGGAGCACCACCATATCTTTGCTGCCTTTCCCGTCTCCCAGCCAATACCAGCTCATCGCCAGTAATGCGGCTGGATTGGATTTGATATCGGGGATGCGGGTGGCCCCATCCATCGCTCGTGCACCTGCGAGCATGGCGCGAATGTCGATGCCTTGCAGAGCTGCTGGTAGTAGTCCTACAGCTGAAAGTTCGGATGTACGTCCACCCACCCAATCATCCATTGGGAATGTGGCCAACCACTCTTCGCTCTGGGCAATTTGGTCGAGCTTGCTCCCTTTACCCGTAACGGCGATCGCCCGAGGCGCAAACTCGACGCCAGCATCGGCATAAGCCGCTTTCACTTCGATCGCGCCGTAGCTGGGCTCGGGTGTACCTCCCGATTTCGACGTGACGATGGTCAGCGTCGAGTTCAATCGGCCTGACAGAGTTTGCAAAACGCGATCGATGCCGTCGGGATCGATATTGTCGATGAAGTGAATATTTAATGATGCGTTGATTGGCGCGAGGGCTGAGGCGACAAATTGCGGTCCTAAAGCCGAACCGCCGATGCCAATTGCCAGAATGTCGGTAAACGAAGCCGCGTCGGGAGGAGAAATATCCCCTGCCAGGACTTTGCTAGCAAACGTTTCGATACTGGCAATCGTAGAGACAATATCTTGCGTTAGCTGAGGACTAGGGGCCAGTTCGGGCGATCTCAACCAATAATGACCGACTTGGCGCTGTTCGTCGGGATTGGCGATCGCTCCGGCTTCGAGGGCTTGCATATCAGCAAAAGCGCGTACGAAACGAGACTGCATCGATTCGACAAACTCGGGCGTAAACCGTACCCGACTGATGTCGACATACATGCCGAGGTCGGCGTGACGGTAGAGCCAGTGCTGGTAGCGTTCCCACAGCTCTGCTGCATTCATGCCAAATTCCTCTGAACTCACGAATTGCCTGTGCGTACCGACAACCGTTAAACGCTGCGCCGTAGGTACGTGAAAAGGCTAGCGTAAATCGGTAGACCCGGAGCTTAAATCTTTTCGTCATCATGTGCTCGTAACGGTGGGGCTGGTCGCACGCGTTGCGATTGCACTTGTTGCCACCATAACTCGCACAGTGGGCTCGGTTGCTATAACTAGTCAAGTCCCAGATATTTTTCTATTCAGCATGGAATTTTTTCTGTCTGTGATGGTTTTTGCCCGCAATGAGCTGAAGCAAGGATAAGTCGCTAACCCACGCTGGAGAGCACCTGGCGGATTTGCTCTCCAGACGCCGAGTTTTGTCGCAACTGTCAGGTTTTGCAGATATAGCAGCCGTCAAGCTGCTTAGGACGTTTTAGCTACCCAGAACTCAGGCGCAGTCAGGGCCTCTGTGTCCTAACTAAAACGTCAAGAGCAATATCTCAACGCCCCAGAACTTCAATTTGGCCGAGTTCTCTCAGTTTTGCTCGGGAGACCGGATGTAGTGGGTAAACTTCATTAGAAGCTATCGTCATTTTCAGCACCGCACGCACCCGGATGCCGACGAACAGGCGTCGATTGTCGCTAATATTTTGAGTCCGTCCTCTGATATCTTTGCGTGGAATGAACTGCTGCTATCAGTTTTTACTCTGCTTTCAAAAGCATAAGAAGCTACTAGAACTCCGTGAAGTTACACGAGGTATTACGATACCCAGTGATAGATCGATCCCCACGCGTGAGACCCCACGCGTGAAACAGACGGACGGAAGTGACGGTTTGAAAGATAAATTCGATAACAAAAGGGGTACCCGTTGATGGCTGGGGCGATCGCGACAACTCAGCTCGTGCAGTTGCTCGAGCGTTACAATGCTGGCGATCGCGACTTCAGTCAAATGGTACTGACAAGCGCTGAGTTGGCCGCGATCGAGCTGCGCAGCATTGATTGGACAGCAGTTGATTTGTCGGGGGCAAATTTATCTGGTGCCATCTTGGCCGAAGCCAAACTGATCCGCGCCAATTTACGTCGAGCTGATTTGCGCGGTGCCGATCTGTTTGGGGCAAATTTAGTCGGAGCCGATCTGTCGGAAGCCAATCTCGAACAGGCCGACCTGAGGGGTGCCGACCTACGGGGTGCAACCATCGGCTGTAGCAATCTCACAGAAGCAGATGCGAGTGGGGCGGACTTTCGACGAGCGAATTTGCGAGGTGCCATTCTAGTTCGTACCGACTTGGAATACGCTCTCATGCGAGGTTCCGACTTGCGTGAAGCTGTCCTAGTCATGGCCTCGCTATACGGCGTTCACCTCAATGGTGCCGACCTCGGAGAAGCGTCTCTCGGTCAAGCCAATTTTTGCGAAGCTGAACTACTACGAGTGAATTTTGACCGGGCCAAACTGTTTGGCGCTTTCTACAGCAATGGGACGCGTTTCGACCCGGGTTTCGATCCCATCAGTGCTGGCTTTCGCTTGATGGATGAGTAAGCGCATTCCCATCCCATTGGTAGCGAAGAACTCACAGTCTGAGATGCCCGAATACTTCGCTGGCGGCTCGATGCAGCAACGAATGGCGATAGACTAAAGCACTCATATCGCTAGCATATCCACCCCCAATGACTGCTGCGACAGGATAGCCGCGCCCGGCGCAGGCCGTCAGTACTTGCATATCTCGACGGAATAAGCCCGTATTGGTCAGGGCTAGCTTACCCAAGCGGTCGGCTTCGTGAGGATCGACACCAGCATCGTAGAGCACTAAATCGGGTTGAAAACTTGTCAGCAGAATGGGCAAGTGCTCTGCTAAGGCTTGTAAATACGGCTCGTCTTCCATGCCGACAGGTAAAGGTACGTCCAAGTCACTATGCTGCTTGGTGCCGGGGAAATTAGCCTTGCAATGCATGGAAAATACGAACACGTCCGGATCGTTTTGAAAAATAACCGCATTGGCATCGCCTTGATGGACGTCCAAGTCCACAATTAAAATTTTGCGGACGAGCTGGTCTCGTTGCAGACAGCGGGTCGCGATTGCCAGGTCGTTAAAAATGCAAAAGCCCGAACCATAGGTAGGAAATGCGTGGTGAGTTCCCCCCGCCGTATTGCAGGCAATACCGTACTCCAACGCTAATCTGGCAGTGAGTACCGTACCGCTAACTGCTGTGCAGGTGCGCTTTACTAATGCCTCGCTCCAAGGCAGTCCGATCCGACGAACAGCTTTGGGGTCGAGTTGACCGTGGCAAAACGCTGCGATGTAAGCGGGGTCGTGCACCAGCGCTAGCAAAGAGCGATCGGGCCAGTCTGGCTGAAACGCGCGTTCGGGCGGCGTGACGCGATCGCGCAGCAACAGCTCGTACAGCAGCCGAAATTTGGGCATAGGAAAGCGATGCCCCGCTGGCAAGGGCACGCAATAGTCGGGATGGTAAACGATGGGAACCATGCAAGTGGATCCAGCACGTCCTGAAAGAACTAGTATTCTGTCGTTTAGTATTGCGGTACTGAAGCGTCAATGGTTTGCGACCACGCCGCAATACCGCCAGCAATGTTCGAAACTTGCGTAAATCCTTTTTGCATCAGCCATTGTGTCATTTGAGCCGATCTCAAACCGTGGTGACAGAGCACGTAGGTAGGCTGATGCCGGTCAAGGTCCTGCAAAATACTCTCGCTCCAAGTGTCGTAGGTACTGAGGGAGTAATTTTGAAATCCCAATGCGGCGAGATTGGCGATCGCCAGCTCTTCGGGTTCGCGTACGTCGATCAATTGCACTTGGGCAGGGGCTTGCAAGATTTGGTGCAATTCTTGCACTGAAATATGCTGTGGTTCGCTCATTGCCTAGTCCTTGTGCAGGAATCGGATAAACATAGTTTCGCAAATACTGAAGAAGCGAGCGCTAGTACAGGCCTAGCACTCGCGGACAGAATTGAACCGATAAAGACTTCGTGCTCCAGAACGCTGAGGTCTTTACATGAAACCTTCGGCCACCTGAATCTTCTCGATTTGCTTTTTCTTCACCACCAGCATGATTTGGGCAAAAGAAACAATCGCGAGGAAACCGATCAGACCCACGATGCGGCTTGGACTTTGCAGCACTAGTTCGCGCTCGGTCTGGCCAAAACCACCAACATTGGGGTTGTCTGTCAAGGCTTGGCCTTTGATAACAACATCGCCAGTACTGACAGACACCGTCGGTCCGGCCGGAATAACGTCAGCGGTTAAGCTGCCATCTGGCTGCTCGATGCTGACAATGCTAACGGGAGCGTAGTACTGACTCAAATCCACTAGACTCGCGACAGGAGAATCAGGGGACAGTTCGCTCGGATCTTCGAGGTTCAACACGTCCACAATCGTGCCGTCAGCAGAAGCAGTGAAGGCATTGTTGTTGCTCAAGGTGCCGTCGGGATTGAGTTGGCCGCGACCGCGGTTGCCTCCCACAAACACCAAGTACTTCATGAAAGCGACCCGAGAATCTTCCTTTGGATCGGGTGCCTTCACGGGAAAGATAATTTCCTGGTTGTCTTCACCCGCAATCGGACCGACAACGAACATGTTGGGATTATCTTCGCTGTAAGGCTGAATGTAGGTTTCCGCAGTCTCTTCACGCTGTTTTTCCGTCATCTCATCTTCAGTGGCGAGCCGGAATCCTTCGGGCAAGACGACGACTGCGCCGACATTGAGGCCGCCCCTGCTACCGTCACCTAACACTTGTTGCACCGACGTGTCGTAGGGAATTTGAACGACGGCATCAAACACCTGACCGGGAATCACAGATTGCGGCACTTCCAGCTTGGTGGGCATGGAATTAAGGTGGCAGTTGGCGCAAACAATCTTACCGGTGGCCTCGCGAGGATTATCGTATGCTGCTTGAGCATAGGCTGGAAACGCGAATGCTTGACCTGCTGAGGCAAACAGGAGAGCTGTACAGGCGATCGCAGCTAGCAAAAATCTTTTCATGGAACGCGCTAGTTTTGGGTGCAAGTAATGAACGAAAAAGGTGTTTTGAAGGTTCGGGCAGCGCCAACGGCATCCTGCCATTACACGAATAAATTAAGCGTCGCGGAAATCATCGTCATTCCAGGGGGAAAACGTGATGGTGTCGCCGTCAACGCTAGCTCGAGCTAAAGCAAGCGATGCGGGAGCAGGACCGCGCACCACCTTACCGTTAGACGCATACTGCGAACCGTGGCACGGGCACTTAAACTTGTTCTCCGCGGCTACCCAGGGCACGACGCAGCCCAAATGAGTACAAATGGCATTGATACCGTAATCCGCAATGGCACTCTCATTGATAACGACATAAGTGGGGTCGCCCTTCAATCCCTGAGCCAAAACACGATCGGTGCTGAGGCGAGTTGCCAATAAATTACTGACGCTTACAGGCTTGCCCTGAGCGTCAGCTGCAACGACTCCGCCCGAGCCACTACCCGTAGATGCTGGAATGAAATAACTGACGAACGGATATGCCGCCCCCATAGCTACTGCAGCAACCGAGCCGCCGGTCATCAAGGAGATAAATCTCCGTCGTCCCATACTGGGGGCTTCAATGGAGCCTGTCGCTTCAGTCATGACTTACGCTGTAAAGTTTGAAAAAAGAGCTGAGTTTTGCTTACAAAACTTGACATCTGTATCCTAACGGAGAATCGATGAGTCAAATTATTACGAAATGTAAAGCATGGCTTTACCGTAGTCCTACCCCCTTGACGCCATGACTGGAGCCGATCTGCATCGCCTATTGCTCGAGAAATGGGGCAAATCGTATGACATTCAGCTCCAGCGTCGCCGCCAACGCGTGCTGCTGATGGTGATGTGGCGGTATCAAGAGCAGCAATCATTTCCCCTGAGTCGAGAGGATTATCTCCTTCGCCTCGATGCTGTCGTGGAACAGTTGCAGGAATGGGGAGCAGCAGAGGCAGTTGGGGCTGAAATCCGTAAGACGCCCCAGCGACCTCGTTTGGGAAAGGCGATCGCAATTCCGGTAGATTTGGGCGTTAGAGCGTCAGAATGGTTGCTCTAGGGGGACATGCGAGCCACGTATCCTCTTTTCAACGGCCGCTGCGCTTGATTTTGTCTTGCTGGCTAATAACGAGTACGCCAATGAAGATGGCCCCGAGAACGACAGCTCCGGCAGCCAGGCTGAGGAAAAAATTAAACAAAGAAGGAGTCATCTTAAATGGATCTCGCAACGACATTGGTTTGTCTAATCTTAAGACAGCCCTTCACCCATTTTTAATGAAGTTAGATGTTTGCTAGCCTGCGCGCGCGACGCTCGTTCTAAAATCGGGCAAATCGTTCCTTCTCGGGGATGTGAAACGTCTTCCCAGCCGGATAACAGGCCTTTGAGTTCAGCTCGCAAAGCTGCGAGCTGCTCGATCTTGGCATCGATTTCCGCCACTTTCTGCTTGAGGCTGGTGCGAATTTCGGCGCAGGGAAGCTCGCCGCGATCGCGCACTTGCAAAAATTTGCCGATGTCGTGCAAGCTCAACCCTAATTCCTGCGAGCGTTTGATAAACGCCAGCTTCACTAAGGCATCATCCAGATCGAACAGACGAAACCCTCCGCGCGTACGCGACTTAGCCGCGAGTAAGCCCAGGCTCTCGTAATAGCGAATAGTTTTGACGGACACGCCACTATACTCTGCTACTCGACCGATGCGAGCAAAACAATCGTCTGACGGGCATACTGGCATGAGCGGGTCATTCGCCGTAGAGGGCATTCGGTGGCAGTGCCCCACTAGCTCAAAGCGAGCTGGAGTCGAGGCTTTCCGCTTCGCCGGGCGTTTGAGGTAGGTGCAGGCCGCATTCCTGTTTTAAACCATGGAAACGAGTATCGCGTTCGTGGCCGTCATCGGTCGTCATCGGTCGGCTCGAGTGCCAATCGCCTACGGTCGTGTAGCCGCGATCGAAATACGGATGGTAAGGCAAGTCATACTTCGTCAGATACTGATATACGTCGCGGGGATGCCAATTTAAGATGGGCAGCACTTTGTAGCAATTCGACTGAAAGTCAACTCGACGCAGACTCTCACGATGGCTGGTTTGATGGCGCCGGAGTCCAGCCAGCCAGGCGGTTGCACCTAACTCTTGCAGGGCGCGCTGCATGGGCTCTACTTTGCGAATAGTATCGTAGCGGTTGAGCGACTCTAAATCCTTCTGTTGCCAGAGTTGACCATAGAGGGCCTCCATCCGGGCCGGAGACATGGAGGATTGATACACCTTGAGATTGAGGTCCAGACGTTGCGACAAGTCCTCGGCAAACCGATACGTTTCGACTGGCAAGTAGCCCGTATCGACCCAAATGATCGGGATGGACGGTGCTATCTGAGTAACGAGATGCAGCATGACGGCAGATTGAATGCCGAAGCTCGTACTCATGACCAACCCACAACCGAAAGTGGTGTTAGCCCACTCGACAATTGCAGTCGCGTCGATTGTGGCAAATTGTTTGTTGATTTCGTCGAGGTCGAGCGTAATGGGTTCGGATGGCTCTGCCGAGCTACAGATCGAACGCTCGCCACGAGTCGGACGCTTTAACACGACAACATTGCCGCAAGAATCGGCACCGCTGGCACTCACATTCGGCACGGCTGCTCTCCTTGCTGCCATTGCACGTTCGACAAAGCCGCCTCAGGCGCGACCGACCCAACCGGGGCGATAGTTCCGAGAAAGTTGACAGATGTTAGCACCCGCGAGGACGGCCTGCATCTTACCCTACACCTGCCCGTCATCGACCACAACCTACTCTGGAAGCAGAGAGCGCTGGGAGCAAGCGTGATTCCTCGGCCTCGACCCATGCAGCTAACAATGGCAATTCCCCTTAAATCTGGGTGCTCTCCTGGTTGATGGTAACAAATTTGTTGCCGCTCTCCTGCTGTCGCGCCTCGCACCCAACCCAGGCTTGCCTCCTGCTAAAAAAGCAGTTTTTCGGCAAGCGTTCTCCATCTTTCGGGATAGCATCCTCATATCTAAAGCTCCTTCTGGGCACTCGCCGTGGCAACGTCTTACCCAAATTGCTCGAGATCGCCGGGGAGGACATCTGGCGAACTGCAGCGACTACACGCCCTGGTGCCACCCGAATGGCAAAACGCGATCGAGCTGAGTGCATCCGGCAGTGCTCAACTTGAGCCCATCCAGTGCGTCGAAGGAATGGGCAATCGCGTGCGGCTGCAGATTGACCGGCCCCAATGGGAGTCTCTGCCGCAGAATTGGCGGGAGCTGTTGCTATGGCATCAAGTCGCTCGGATACAGGCAGGAACCTTACCCTACAAGGTCGGCTGGGAAAAAACGGCCCTGCTGTGTGGCATCGGTGCTGGTATCGGCGAGCTGTGGGTCCAGGATGGCGCGTTGCTGTGGATGGCGCTCGGCCTAGCCAGCATTGCCGGATATCGACTATGCGAGAGATCGCGCCGTTCTGCGAGGCTAAGTAACGCTCTCGACGCCGATCGCGTGGCCATCGAGCTCGCTATTCAGTCTGGCTATCCCGCCAGCGTGGCCCGACGAAGTTTGGCAGAGGTACTGGATTGGTTGTGCCGACAAACACCCAATGCGAGGTTACGCGATCGCTATCGCATGCGCTTGCATGCGCTGCAGTCTTCGCCTTTGCAGTCCTATGCGTCTGCATCCCCCCGAAGATGAACCACTGTTAAGATAGCCACAGATGCGGCGGTCTTTGCGTTGGTTCGCTTGAATGCGTTCGTTCTCGCACTCGTGCCTGACTGGCCGATTTATCGGCACCGCGAGCCACCGCAATGATGGAGGCCGAGAATGCTCAATACCGAACATCCCTCATTTTGGTTAGCCTGTTTGCTCGCGATTGCGAGCGGCGGGGTTTACCTGCTGCGTTTTGCGCGGCCAGCGGCATCTCGCGAGTACGACGTTATTTTTGCCGTGGCCGGGTTGATTTACGCCATCATTTTGGGATGGGAAGGCTGGCGGCTGATCCCGCTACTGTTCTTAGCTCAGATTCTCGTGTTGGCTATTGCCATCTTTTTTACAGTGGAGACGTTTCGTTTGCGCGGACTGCTAGTCGATAAAGCGAGACGTAGCGGTATGGGTGGCGTGCCTCCAGGACGGCGCGGTGGGGGCGGGGGCGGTTTCAATCGCACCTATCAGCCCAATCGTTATGACTCTTCGGGTCGGCCTGTCTCCGCTCGCAGGAGTAACCGCATGCGGAATGCCGAGCCTGACGACGCGGATATGCCGCGCTCGCGCAAGCTCAAGTCGGCCAATCGCCGCCGTCCTCAACTGGCAAGTGCCACGACAGTATCTCGCTCCCGTCGTCCGACACGCTCGACCGCTCGCTCCCCGGTGGGAGACGACCGCTATGACAACCGGCAATATGCCGACGATGCCGATTACGACTACGAACGTGACGATAACGGTTACGGAGATCGGTTTGACCGCAACGATAGTGAAGGTCGCAGCCCACGCTCTAATTACCCGCGTCAAGGAGAGCGCCCTGTTCATCGCCCCTCCGCTTCATCCACTCGCCGTCGTCCCGTTCCGCCTTTGCGCGATGATGACGAAGGTCCCATAGCTCGCCCAACTGCACGTCGGCGCCCGCCTAGCATTCCTGACGATGCTGATGTCGAACCACCCGCTCGCCGCACGATTTCTGTGGATGCCGGACAGGTAGAGAGCGATCGCTTTGAGAGGCCCTATGAAGCGGACGTCAATGATTTCGATGCCGAATACGACGATGACTATTAAACAGATCGGTACCTGGCTGCATCGCTCCAAGCGATAGCAGCAACGACCGTTACGGCAACACAATGAGGCCCGGAGCATTGCTCCAGGCCTCTAAGTTCAAGGTACTGCGTGAGGCTTGAAGCTTACGACTCAGGTTCGAACACTTCTACCGTCACGAGCTCGCCATCTTCAATGGCCCAATGCGCGAAGGCCCCAGCCACATCGCCGTTGTCATCGAAGTCAACCGCACCTGCCGCACCAACATAGTCGATATCTTTCCCTTCAGCGATCGCCGCCTTGGCTTTGGCCCATTCACCAGGCAGGATGGGTTCGCCTGGGGTATTAGCTACGTCGCGAATGGCGTCACGAATAGCAGCACCGTCGGTACTCCCTGCTTTTTCCATGGCCAGGGCCAACACCATGACTGCATCATAGGCTCCGTCGATGTAAGGCTTGGGCGGTAATTCGCCGTATTCTGCCTCATAAGCTGCGACGAACGCGCCGTAAGAGTCCGAATCGGTGATTGCCTGCGGGACAGTGCCGAAGGCACCATTGAGGAACTCAGCTCCAATTTGCTCAATGACTTCCGGCGCTTTCATGCCGTCCGTGAAGACGAAATCGGTGAAGAAGCCTTCTTCGAGGGCTTGCTTCAGAATCGTAATGCCATTTTCCGGGTAGCCGATCAGGACTAATGCTTCAGCTCCACCACGCGCGAGCTGGCCCAGTTCACTTCGGTACGAGGCTTTACCACCTTCATAAGGAACAGAGGCTGTGACGGTACCACCCTCAGCTTCGAAGGCAGTCTTGAAGCTTTCAGCCAAGCCTTCACCGTAGTCATTATTGATGTAAATGGCAGCCAATTTCTCCATGCCTTTTTCACTAACGATTTCGGCTAGCGCTACACCTTGAAACGCATCTGAAGGGACAGTGCGGAAGAGAAAATCGTCGTCGCTGAGGCCCGTGATGGTGGGAGAGGTCGATGCATTGGAAATTTGGGGAATGCTGGCGGAACTGGTGATGGTTTCAGCCACTGGAATGGTATTGCCGCTAGAGAGAGCGCCAAGTACGGCAACAACTTTTTCGATGGATACTAGTTTCTGGGCTGCGTCAATGCTAGGCTGAGCGGCCGTTTGCGTATCGCCCACCGACAGGCTGAGAGAACCATCTAGGACGCCGCCATTTTCGTTGATGTGGTTGATCGCGAGGTTAATGCCGTTCAGCGTGGTCTCACCGAAGGCTTGCAGATCTCCCGTCATGGGAAGCAGCGCCCCAAGCTTGATGGTCTCTTGAGCCGATGTGGGAACCGCGGCAGCGAGGGCAGCAGCAATCAGTGCGGCGGGTAAGCGTAGCCGACTCCACAACTGAGAGCGATCGCAGCGACAAGACATGACAAACCTCCAAAATATGACTGAAATTCGTGATTTTGCTATCTAGCCAGGACTGCTAGCGTGAGAGTAGTGTTCCTGTTTAAACGGTCGAACAGTTTGTGATAGCGATTGAGAATCTTTCCAAACATTTTGCGGGTGTGCGAGCTGTTGACAACTGCTCGTTCGAAATCGAGAAGGGCAAAATTACTGGCCTGATCGGCCCAAACGGTGCAGGCAAGACAACATTGTTCAACACCGTGGCTGGATTTTACAAGCCAACCAGCGGCCGCATTATTTTGCAAGGAGAGGATATTACAGGATTTTCGCCTAATCGCCTTTTTCATCGCGGCTTAGTACGAACGTTTCAAATTCCGCGCGAATTCAGTCGCATGACGGTATTGGAAAATTTAATTGTGGTGCCACCCTATCAGCAGGGAGAAAATTTGCTAGTTAGTTGGTTCAGCTGGAGGCAAGTGCATCGACAAGAGCGTGAGTTAGTGATTCGGGCTGAAGAAGTGCTGGAACAGCTCAATCTCAGTCATCTGCGTGACGAGCTGGCTGGAAATCTATCAGGCGGTCAAAAAAAGCTGCTGGAGTTAGGCCGCACAATGATGACTCCTGCTCGTGTAGTGCTACTAGACGAACCAGCTGCTGGCGTGAATAAGACACTATTGGCCGAGCTAACTAATGCTATTCAGCGACTCAACCGCGAGCAAAACTATACATTTTGTATTATCGAACATGACATGGACTTGATTGAGCAGATCTGCGATTGGGTCGTGGTAATGGCTCAGGGACAAGTTTTGATGCAGTCCACCATGCACGAGGTGAGAAGCGATCGTGCTGTTCAAGAAGCTTATTTAGGCAACACTAGTTTCAGCACTGAGTCCAAATAACCTTAGTTCGCTAAATCATTAGCGTTTAGCAATATCTTGCAGCGGTCAAACGACACTCAAGCATCAACCTCGGCCTGGGAAACAAGCAGGATCGGACTAGCACATAACTGATTATAATTTCACGCCTCACTTACGCCTTCCGCCGCCTTGCAAAAGTATAAAAATTATTTTTAGATTGA
>JBCBVC010000076.1:0-20299 GCA_039817845.1 Cyanobacteria bacterium J06642_2 | reverse complement strand
GTTAAATCTTAAGGAACAACCATGATTGGAAATGAAGCCCGCGTCCAAGCAATTCAGCAGATTGTCAACCGCGACTCCGCACCAGTAAGTCCGCCCCAAAATCTAGAAACAATCTGGGCAGAAAATGTTTTCAACTTGACCAAGATGCAGGCTAGCTTGCCCAAAGCAGTTTTCAAGTCTGTTAAGAAGACGATTGTTACGGGAGAGAAGCTCGATGCCACGGTGGCGGATGCTGTTGCAACCGCTATGCGCGATTGGGCAATTTCCAAAGGAGCACTTTACTACGCTCACGTCTTCTATCCCATGACCAACATGACGGCGGAGAAGCATGACGCTTTCATTTCCGTGCAGGGGGACGGCAAAGTCATCTCTGAATTCTCCGGTAAGGTCTTGGTGCAAGGAGAACCAGATGGTTCGTCATTCCCCAATGGCGGACTGCGAGATACTTTCGAAGCGCGTGGGTACACCGGCTGGGATGCTACCAGTCCTGCCTACATTATGGAAACGGACAACGGTTCTACCCTTTGTATTCCAACGGTGTTTGTCTCCTGGACTGGCGAAGCCCTCGACAAGAAAGTGCCGCTGCTCCGTTCCATTGCGGCAATGGACAAAGCTGCCAATAAGGTCCTAACACTCTTGGGCCACACTGACATTACCCACGTCAACTCCAGTTGCGGTGCCGAGCAAGAATATTTCTTAGTGGATACAAACTTCGCCAGCCAGCGGCTCGACTTGCTTCTGGCCGGTCGTACATTATTCGGTAAAGCGCCAGCCAAAGGCCAAGAGTTTGACGACCATTATTTTGGTGCAATTCCTGAGCGAGTGCAGGTCTTCATGCAAGATGTCGAAGAGAACCTGTACAAATTAGGAATTCCGGCCAAGACTCGTCATAACGAAGTGGCTCCGGGTCAGTTTGAAATTGCGCCTGTTTTCGAGGCTGCGAACGTCGCTAGCGACCACCAGCAGCTGATTATGACTGTACTGAGGCACACCGCCAAAAAACACGGCTTCATGTGCCTGCTTCACGAAAAGCCCTTTGCCGGCATCAATGGTTCTGGCAAACACGTGAACTGGTCTGTCGGCAACGCTACCCAAGGAAATTTGCTGGACCCTGGAGATTCTCCCCACGAAAACGCTCAGTTTCTCGTTTTCTGTGGAGCTGTAATTCGCGGCGTCCATTTATACGGTTCCCTGATGCGCGCGGCGATCGCCACTGCCAGCAACGATCACAGACTTGGGGCCAACGAGGCACCTCCCGCGATCATGTCCGTTTACCTCGGCACTCAATTGGAAGAAGTTTTCGAACAGATTAAGAACGGCTCCGTGGTTGAGTCTAAGCAAAAAGGTGTCATGGATCTGGGTGTTGATGTCCTGCCCACCTTGACTAAAGATGCTGGTGACAGGAACCGTACTTCGCCCTTTGCCTTCACTGGCAATCGCTTCGAGTTCCGCGCAGTCGGTTCCAGCCAGTCGGTAGCAGGCCCATTAATTGTGCTCAACACAATGTTGGCGGATTCGCTGGCTTGGATTGGCGATCGCCTGGAAACCGAGCTTGGTAGAGGGAGCGACCTCAACATTGCAATTCTTACGGTTTTAAAAGAGGTGATGGAAAAACACGGTCAAGTCGTCTTCGGTGGCAATGGCTATTCTGAGGAGTGGCACAAGATGGCGGTGGAAGAGCGCGGCTTGGCCAACCTACCTACGACTGCCGATGCACTACCTTACCTCAAGGCCGATTTTGTAGAAGCGCTATTCGATCGCACTGGCGTGCTAACCCCGGTGGAACTGGAGAGTCGCTTCGAGGTTTATGCCGAGCAGTACATTATGTCGATTGAGGTTGAGACTAAGTTGGTTGTCAGCATGGCGAAGACCACAATCTACCCGGCAGCAGTCGAGTACTTGTCGAAGCTGTCTTCTACGATTTCCAGCCTGACGGGGTTGGGCATCAGTCTCGAACAAGAGAGCGCTAAGGAAGTGGCTGATTTGACGAACTCGATGGTGGTTGCGGCCTCAAAGTTGAGCGCGGCTTCAGCCAAACACGACTTTGTCTCGACGGAAGAGCACATGCAGTACTGTGCTAAAGTGCTTCGGCCTACTATGGATGAAGTTCGCAGCTATGCAGATGCTCTTGAGGCGATCGTGGCGGATAGCTTCTGGCCCTTGCCCACCTATCAGGAGATGCTATTCATCAAGTAGTCATAGAATTAATATTTCATTTCCATGATTGAGAGGCTCTGATTCAGCCTCTCAATTTTTCATTCGAGCTTTTTAGGCATGCCCATATTAAGCTCCATAGCTTGTTGGCTATTCAGTTCCTATGCACTGAAATACGAAATAGCATCAGGCACGACCAAACCGTGACGAGCGTAAGTTGGATTCCTAATGGTGGTTACGTGGCCAGCGGTAGTGTGGCCAGCGGTAGTGACGATCGAACGGTGACGTTGTGGGTTGTCAAAGCGGGGCAGTGCGTGCAACTGGAATGTCGTTAGGACTTACGAGTTCTTCGGGTTGAGAGAGGCTGATATGCTGAATGCAATGCAGATTTTTAGATGAATGATTAGGTGAACAATGTCCGATACGCATATTGATAAAGTTGGCATCCTCAATCAGGGAAACGCGGTTAACCTGGGTACCCAAATTGGCGAACAGCATAACTACGCTCCTGAGCAGCGACAGACGCTAGCTGAGGCAGCGAAGGATATTCAAAATTTGCTCGACCAATTGGCGGAAACCTATCCGACGGAGACTCCGAGCCAGAAGGCGGTGGTTGGAGCTAAAGCTTTGGAGGCGATCGAGCAAAATCCAACGCTTAGGTCTCGGGTGGTGGGCGCGCTGAAGGCTGGTGGCGTGATGGCTTTAGAAGAGATTGTGGATAACCCGCTGTTTAACGTGATGTCCGCTAGTTTGGAAGGGTTTATCGATCCCTAGCGAATCGCGTGATGATGTTTGCGGAGTATGCACGGCCATGACTGAGGGACGAGAGGAGCCAGCCCAGTCAATTGGTAGGGCGGGAATTGTCAATCAAGACGGTGCGGCTAACTACGGCACTCAAATTGGAGTGCAACACGTGCATCCTGCGCAGCGTCAGTATCCTAAAGACCTGACGCTGCGGATTCCTCGCGTCCCACAAGACAACATCATTGGGCGCGAGTCGGATGTGGCCGATTTGCACCAGCGCTTGTTCGATCGCCGTCAGGTGGTGTTGGTGAATGGGTTGGGCGGGATTGGAAAAACGACGCTGGCTCAGGTTTACGTCAACCAGTATTACGACGAATACGCTCACGTTGCTTGGGTCACTCAAGTCATGGGTGATTTTAAGAGTGACTTGGTGAATGCTGACGGGCTGTTGAAGAGCTTGCAGATTAACTCAAATGATACGGAGCCGGAAGACCTTTTCAAACTGGCGATCGCGGGGCTGAGGGGGATTGAGGCAGGCCCCAATTTATTAGTAGTTAATAACGCCGATCGCTCTTTGGCCGACTATGCTTACGTGCTGCCCAGCCAGCCTAATTGGCACGTGTTGGTTACGTCTCGCGAACGGATCGAGCGTTTCGAGGCCAAAGCCTTGGACTTTCTTTCGATGCCTGAGGCGATCGCATTATTTGAAAGTCATTACACTCTAGGTCAGCTCAGCCAAGCTGAGATTCGAGAGTTGATTGAGACCGTAGATCGTCACACGCTGACGGTTGAAATTCTGGCGAAAGTGGCCGAATGTCAGCGAACTAGCTTTGACGTATTGAAGCGGGCATTACCTGACGATCTGCGAGCAAATGTTTACGTGGAGCATCGAGAAGCCGAAATTGAGCGAGTGCTGAGCTACTTGCGGTCAATTTTTAAGTTGAGTGGGGTGTCAGAAGACAGTATTTGGATGATGCAACAACTCATCTGTTTGCCCAGCGAGTTTCATCAATATGAGCTTTTGAATGCACTCGTCGTACCCGAAGAGAATTCAAAGGGGAAAAACTTTATTATCCGAATGTTCGAGCAAATTAACATATTCAGTAGATCTAAAAAAATTCCCATAAAGAATACTTTTTCTGAAACGCTTAAAAGACTGAGCCAGCAAAGTTGGGTGATGTACAACTCAGCTAGTGATAGCTATAAGATGCATCGCGTGATTGCTGAGGTGGTTGTTTGCGAACATCCTCCAGCAGTTGCGGATGTTGCAGCTTTGCTTAGTGAGGTAACAGCTCGATTGCGTGTAGATCAAACAACAGATAATCCCGTTGATAAATTTAAATGGGTTCCCTTTGGGCGAGCTTTTCTGTCCCATTTTGAACGAGAGACGAGTGAGGGGATTGCGCTTCTGCAGAACAATTTGGCTTTAGTGCTGAAAGCCCTGGGGGAGTTTGAGGGGGCCAAGCATCTGCTGGAGAAAGCGATGGCCTCGGACGAGCGCAACTTCGGCCCGGAGCATCCCTCTACAGCAAGGAGATATTCCAATTTGGCTTTAGTGCTGAAAGCCCTGGGGGACTTTGAGAGGGCCAGGCAATTAGCCGAGCGGGCATTGAAGGTTTTTGAATCTGCTCTACCGGCAGGTCATCCTCACATTGCGATCGTCCGCAACATCTGCGCGTCGTTAAGTGATTGATAGATGCCTGGTTCTCCGAGAAGCCTCAAGATGAGGCAGTGCCATTACATGAATTCGAGCGATCGCGACCTCTGCGGCACCGGCTGGATTTTGACATTTCCATCACCTCTACGTCGAGCTGACAACACTCTCACTGCCAGACCGTGAAACAGCTCTAGCGGTATGAAGACGATGGGATTGCGATATACAGCGGCCTTCATAAAGAAGCGTTGACGCCTCCCGATCCCCAAGCCAGGATGTGCATAGGTACATCCAGTGAGTATTTATACTCAAGGAGGAACGCATGGTTTTAGCTGGAACGCTGCTCGTTCTGGGCTGGTTGCTGGCTTCTGCGATCAGAACCTGGGCCTATTTCGCAGGACTCTCGAATCCTGCTGCTCGCCAGTCTTTCCAAGCCTTGCAGAGAAGTCAATCTCGCAGAACGGCTCCTCGCCTGCGTGCCCTCTAACTCTAGTCACTGAGGTTTCCGGGTATTCTGGCTCGCCTATGCGTCCCCAGGCGAGCCTTCCTAAATCACTTGCGTTAGCCCATTTGGGGTCAAGGCATCTCGACGAAGTCAACGCGATCGACCAAAATTCGCGAGGCAAGCGCGCGAGACTCAACGTAATATCTCGGACGTTGCGTCCCGCAGTCGCCGTCGGGCTGGAGAGCGCGTCACTCCACAGGTGCGATGTTGTAAAAAAAGTACTCGTCAGCAAAGTCTTGTTCGTCGACCACGTGGCGGATGGTGCCGCGTCGCATCAGCCGCTGACCGACCCATACCGCTTCTTCTCGCGTTAGATTTTGGGTTTGCATCAACCATTGCACGGCTGCTTGACCAACAAAGCACTGGCGGTAGACGCGTAAGCGAAAGCGGCGATCGCGGATATCCAACCCGCCTGGGGCTACCATCTGGTGGTGTAAGGCAACCAGTTCGCTTTCGGCGGATAAGGGCGCTGGGACGAGGCGGCGATTCACATAGACGACATCATTTGCCCGAATAACGTGTCTTAGATCGTTCCATCCAGAGCTGGAGTGATCCTCCATCCATGCCAAAGCTGCACGAGTGGCCTCACTCCAAGACAGCTCAAACCGCATACTTAGAGTCATGAGAGCGCTAGCTTTGCCCTCAGTTGCGGTTGCATTGTGGGTAATCACTGCCTTCATCTCCTTCTATCTATGAATCGATATGCCGCGTATCGAGGCTCTCGTTACCACCTGACGGAGACTACAAAAAATCCCGGCCCTTTCTACTGACACGTGAAATTTCGCGTGTGCGACGACTCGCTCTTTTCGAGCCCCCCGGAGCGTCAAGAGCTGGTCATTAAGCCGTTCTTAACCTACCCGCGACAGCTCATCTCGCACTCATCTACTGTTCATCTCACTCTCATCTAGTGCAGCTAGAGCCGTGAATGGCGATCGCGTAAGCCCCTCGGCTAGTTGCGAACTACCGAGTGATATTGGACGTGCAAATTGCTCGGATCGACAATTCGTACTCAGTGATAGAGTCAGGACGGTTGTAAGGCATGACCCCGAATTCTGGAGTCATCAACTCGTGCAGAACTCAAGCTCGTGACGACACTCTCATCGGCCGGTCTACGCAACTACAGTCTCGTGACCGCAGCATATTGGGGCTTTACCGTCACCGACGGCGCGCTGCGCATGTTGGTGCTGCTCTACTTTCACACCTTGGGTTACACCCCGATTGAGATTGCATTTTTGTTTTTGTTCTATGAAATCTTCGGCATTGTTACAAACCTGTTGGGTGGATGGATCGGTTCCAAGTTCGGTCTCAAACTGACGCTCTACTCCGGCATTGCCTTGCAAATAGTGGCGTTGGTCATGCTGTCCTGGGTCAACTCGGATTGGGCGCAGTGGGTGGCCGTAACCTACGTGATGGCAGCCCAAGCTCTCTCGGGCATTGCCAAAGACTTGACCAAGATGAGTGCAAAAAGTGCGGTGCGGTTGGTAGTGCCACAAGAGGCTCAATCTGCTCTGTTCAAATGGGTCGCCGTTCTGACTGGCTCGAAAAATGCCCTCAAAGGCGTCGGTTTCTTTGTCGGAGGCGTGCTGTTAGCCGCGCTCGGTTTCGAGCGATCGCTCTATGCCATGGCTGGATCCTTGGGCCTCATTCTCATCACTGGCATGTGGCTGCCTGCCGAATTGGGCAAGATGAAGGCCAAAGTGAAGTTCTCGCAGCTGCTCTCCAAGACGCGAGCCATCAATATTCTCTCCGCCGCTCGCTTCTTCTTATTCGGCGCCCGCGACGTCTGGTTCGTCGTTGGAGTCCCCGTGTTTCTCTCAGGTACGTTGGGATGGGGTTTCGAGCAAGTCGGTGGCTTCTTAGCAGTTTGGGTAATCGGGTACGGCGCAGTCCAGGCGATCGCTCCTACCCTCCTGCGTCGCTGGAATCGCGGCGAGCCTCCCACAGCCCGCACGATTCAATGGTGGACTTCACTGCTCGTTGCTATCCCTGCCGCCATCGCGATCGCGTTTCAGGCTGGGTTGCCGCCGGGATTGACGATCGTAGTGGGTTTAGCCAGCTTTGGAGTGGTCTTTGCCTTCAATTCCGCCGTCCATTCCTATCTGGTGTTGGCTTACACCGACGACGAAAAAGTCGCCCTCAACGTTGGTTTTTACTACATGGCCAACGCCGGTGGCAGGCTAGCTGGTACCGTGCTTTCCGGTCTGGTATTTCAACTGTTTGGGTTGGTGGGCTGCCTGTGGGTTTCAACGGTTTTTGTTCTAGCCGCCGCGATCGTGTCGTTGCGGTTGCCCCAGCCCTCACCTCAACCCGAGGCGGTGCAGTCAGCTTAAAGAGCAACTCAAAAGTCGTGCCCAGGCGCAGTTTTCGATAGGCTGAGAACGATTCGCGTTTGTGGGTGCACCCTATGGCGATCGCAGCAGAGGTCGGTCGGTCGCAAGTCGATATTCTCATCCTGTCTAACGGCCCCGGCGAATTATCCACCTGGGTCCGCCCCGTGGTTGCCGAACTGCGCCAGCGCTTGCCCCAGGCTCGCCAGTCACTGATTCTGTCTCCGTGCCCCCACGCCTCCGGCCAAGAAGCCGACATGGCGCGCCAACATTTGGGCTTCGATCGCGTGCAGGCCCCGCAGCATTTCACGCGCTACTTATTAACCGGCCGTACGGCAGACCGATGGGATTGGCACGAACGAGGTGTCGTGGTGTTTCTCGGCGGCGATCAGTTCTTTGCCCTCTGGATTGCCAAACGTTTGGGCTATCGCGTCGTCATATATGCCGAATGGGAGGCCCGCTGGCAGCGCTGGGTGGATGCCTTCGGCGTTAGAACTACAGAGATTGCTGAATGCTACGGCAAGAAGTTCCCCGAAAAGATGACCGTCGTGGGCGATTTGTTAGTCGATAGCGTCGCGCGATCGCGCGGTCAAATCGCTGGCCGAGGCAACTCGCATCCCCGTCTTTTACCTGCTGACTGGCAGTATCGGGACGATCCGCAGCGCCGCCACTACCAAGTGGCTCTTCTGCCCGGTAGCAAGCCGGCCAAATTGACTGTAGCCACGCCCATGTGCTTAGCTACTGCCGACTGCCTGCGGCAGGCACTGCCCAACTGTCGTTTTGTTATTCCAGTCGCTCCAGCCCTCACCCTGGATAAACTCGCCACCTACGCGCGTCGCACGTCCAACCCGGTCATCGATCAAGTAGGGGGCACCACTGCTAACCTCAAGCGCGGCCGCAATGGGATTGCTTTCATTACTGAAGCCAAAACCGATGTTTCGCTATGGACGGACTTTCCAGCTCACGTTCTGCTCAGTCACTGTGACGTTTGCGTGACAACAGTGGGAGCCAACACGGCCGAACTGGGCCAATTGGGCGTACCGATGGTGGTGGCAATTCCCCTTAATAAACTGGATGTCATGCGCGCTTGGGACGGTCCTCTCGGGCTACTTGTCAATTTGCCTCTGGTGGGAACCGGCATTGCCAAGCTGGTTAACTGGATTGCCCATCGCTACCTGGGTTTATTGGCCTGGCCCAATCGCTGGGCAGGCGAGGAAATCGTTCCCGAGCTGCGCGGCTATCTCACCCCTCAAGATATTGCCAACGTGGCGCAGGACATTTTGACCGACCCGCTGCGTCAAAAGCAGATTCGCGATCGCCTGCGACAATGGCAAGGCAAACCCGGAGCTGCTCGCAAACTGGTCGATCTCATTCAGCGCCAATTGGAGATTTTGTAGGTGACATCATCGGCGCGATCGCTAGCATATGCGCGCCAAAGCTGGAGAGGAAGCTTCATCCGTACTTAAGATGAGCTGATGAATGAGCGTGATTTAATGTAGCTCTAGCTACAGAAGTTTGCATTTAGTCATTTTCGCCTCGCGATCTCGACTCGCACTATTGCACTCGCGGCGATCCATTGACAGATAAGTCATTCGCTACAACATTCAGACGAATAGCAGGAGTCTTTATCTCATGAAACGTCGTCAAATCGTCAACTATTTAACGGCAGGAGGCGGGAGCGCGATCGCTCTGGCTGCTTGTACGTCAGGTACGCCAGTTGCCTCCCAAAGTGAAGCTGGTACGCCAGCTTTACCCAGCATCACCTGGCGGATGGCCACCAGTTGGCCGCAAGCACTCGATACGATTTACGGCGGTGCCGTAACCGTGAGCGAGCGGATCAAAGCCATGACGGACGGGCGCTTTACGATTGAGCCCTATGCCGCTGGCGAAATTGTCCCCGGCCTAGAAGTGCTGGATGCCGTACAGGCGGGCACGGTGGAATGCGGCCATACGGCCAGCTACTACTACGTGGGTAAAAATCCGGCGCTAGCTTTCGAGACGGCAGTGCCATTCGGACTCAACGCGCAGCAGCAAAATGCTTGGCTTTACCACGGTGGTGGTATTGAGGAGATCAACAAAATCTATGCCGATTTCAATGTCATCAGCTTTCCAGCGGGGAATACAGGCACCCAGATGGGCGGTTGGTTCAAGCGAGAAGTGAACTCCGTCTCCGAACTGCAGGGCTTGAAAATGAGGATTCCAGGGCTAGGCGGCAAGGTGATGGCTGCGCTGGGCGTCAACGTCCAAGTGTTGCCAGGGGGAGAAATTTTCTTAGCCCTCGATCGCGGAGCCATCGACGCCGCCGAGTTTGTCGGTCCTTACGATGACGAAAAATTGGGCTTAGCAGATGCAGCCAATTTTTATTACTATCCGGGCTGGTGGGAACCGGGCGCGACGCTCAATTTACAGATCAATCAAGCTGCCTGGGATAAGCTGCCGTCTGAGTATCAGGAAGCACTGAGAACAGCAACGTACGAGGCCAATATCAACATGCTGGCAAAGTATGACGCCCTGAATGGGGCGGCGCTCAAACGGTTGGTCGCCAAAGGCGTGCAGTTGACCCCCTATACCGACGAGATTCTCCAAGCTGCGCAAACGGCAGCATTCGACCTATTTGAAGAAAGTGCCAGCAACGACGGGACGTTCAAAACCGTCTACGAGCAGTGGAAGACGTTCCGCACGGAAGTCTATGGCTGGAATCGCGTCAACGAGCTCAGCTTCGCCCGGTTTGCCAATCAGTCTGCTTGAGTTTGCCCATGGGCTCGATCGAAAAGGACCGGCCGCGATCGTTCGAGGCTAGGTCGAACCGAGCTCTGTTTAGGTCGAGCCGACCTCTTTTGTTGAAGTGACCAAATCTTGAAGTGACCACTTGGAGAGTCTTAGCTTGCTGTGAATGCATTACTCGCCCTATCTCGCTGGATTGATGCCGTTACCGTGCGTGTCGGGCGTTGGGTTTCTTGGCTGGTGCTGGTGATGCTGCTCGTGGGTGGCTGGAATGTGGTGGGACGCTACGTTGGTCAAGCTGTCGGGCGCAACCTCAGCTCCAATGCCCTGATTGAAACTCAATGGTATTTATTCGACATCGTGTTTCTGCTGGGGGGAGCCTACACTCTTAAACGCGGCGGTCACGTCCGAGTTGACGTGTTTCAGTCGCGGTGGCGGGGCAAGCGCAAAGCACTAGCAGAGCTGGTGGGCACGGCTTTATTTCTCATCCCGTTTTGCGTGATGGTGATTGCGGTTTCGTGGGAAAGCGTGCTCTCCTCTTGGAAAATCTGGGAGATCTCGCCCGATCCGGGCGGGCTGCCGCGCTATCCCATCAAAACGCTTATTCTCGTCAGCTTCGCCAGCCTAATCGCTCAAGGAATGTCCGAAGCGATTCGGAATGCAGCTATTTTGACCGGGCATCTCCCCCCAACGCCCGATCGCGAGCAGCCCAACGAACTCAATGATGCTGCTGGAGGTGATGCGTGAGTGCGATCGCCGACTGGCTCGGCCCCTCCATGTTTGCGGGGGCGTTGGTCTTGCTCTCGCTGGGCTATCCAGTGGCTTTTTCCCTCGGGGGCGTTGCCGTATTGTTTGCCGGAATTGGCATTGCCCTAGGCATTTTCGATCCGGTGTTTCTGACGGCCATGCCGCAGCGCATCTTCGGCATCATGAATAATTTCACGCTGCTGGCCATTCCGTATTTTATTTTTATGGGGTCGATGCTGGAGAAATCCGGCATTGCCGAGAATTTGCTCGAAACGATGGGCCAAGTTTTCGGGCGCGTGCGCGGCGGCCTGGCGATCGCGGTGGTAGTAGTCGGGGCGCTGCTGGCGGCGACGACGGGAGTGGTTGCAGCAACGGTGGTGACGATGGGACTAATTTCCCTACCCACGATGCTGCGCTACGGCTACAACAAAGAGCTGTCCGTGGGCGTGATTGCCGCCTCTGGAACGCTGGGACAAATCATTCCGCCCAGCATCGTCTTGGTCGTGCTTGCCGATCAGTTAGGCATTTCCGTCGGTGACTTGTTTATCGGTTCGCTGATTCCGGGACTATTGATGGCTGGAGCGTTTATCGCGCACGTCGCCGTTATCGCCATTGCCCGTCCCGACCTCGTGCCCGCCCTCCCTGACGAGTTACTGAAAGTGCGCGGTCGGGCGCTAGCCTTGCGCGTATTGCAGGTGATGGTGCCGCCGCTAGCTTTAATCCTGTTGGTGTTGGGCAGCATTTTCTTCGGAATTGCCACCCCCACGGAGGCAGGAGCGCTGGGAGCAATTGGTGCGATGGTGCTAGCCGCGATCGCCCGACAGTTAGACTGGAAAAGTTTGAGCCAAGTGTGCGAAGACACCACGCGCACCACCAGCATGGTGATGTTTATTTTGTTGGGCTCGACGGCGTTCAGTTTAGTATTTCGCGGTTTGCGCGGCGATCGCTTTATTTTCGACGTGCTGGCCAATCTGCCGGGCGGCGAAGTCGGCTTTCTGGCCGTCAGCATGCTGACCATTTTCGTGCTGGGGTTCTTTATCGACTTTTTTGAAATTGCCTTTATCGTCGTACCGTTATTTGCTCCCATTGCAACACAGCTTTTCGGTCAGAGCGGCCTGATGTGGTACGGCGTCATTATTGGGGCCAACATGCAAACGTCGTTTCTGACGCCGCCGTTTGGGTTTGCGCTGTTTTACCTGCGCGGCGTCTCGCCCCCTGAAATTACCACCGGACACATCTATCGCGGCGTCGTTCCGTTTATTGCGCTGCAGTTGCTCGTCCTATTCGCGATTGTCGCCTTTCCCGCGTTGGTCAACTACCTGCCCGCGCGCGTGAGCTAACGCGAAGCGGAAGCGCGAAGCGGTTAACATCCGCCTCGCGCTCCCGAGATGAGAAAAGTCCCCGTGCCAGATGCCACGCGCGGGGACGAAGCTGGCAAGCTACAAGACGCCGCGCTCGTTCAGGCGACCGTCTCGATTCATCCGCCGCAGGCGTTCCACCATCGCCGGACGCTCGATGTTGGTCTCTTCGCGGGGCACGTAGCCCAAATGCTCGGTGTTTTCAGTAACAACGCCCGACTGAGTCTCGAACTCGTACCCTTTGTGGGTGTCATAGACCACGCCACGGCGATCGCGATGACCGCGCGATTGCAGCTCGGCCAACCGATGATGCACGGCCGGGCGCTCGACGTATTTGGGTGGTTGGGTAGACTCGCGGACGACTCCGCTCGGACGCTCGACCTCGCGATTGTGATGATAGGAGTCGGACAACCCCTTGCGATCGCCACTACCGCGCGCTTGCAGCTCGGCGAGACGCTCTACCATCGCCGGGCGAGCGGAAACGGGCGTAGATGTAAGGGCGATGATGGCAGTAAGACCCGCCATGGCCCATCGAAACTGAGAAAAACGGAACTGAGAAGAACGGAACGGACACTTCACGATGCATGACCTCCTGCAACGGTGGACTGTTGACCACGGTCTTACTGTCCCGCGTTTGCAAGGTCCGGGCAGCGATCGAGATCGCCATTAACGAGCGATCGCGATCGCTCGGCAGGAATATTGAAGATCGGCCCGAGAACAGTGCTTTCAGCCTGAGAGGGATACCTTTCGCTAAGGAGTGACGGGAATACGGTAGGCTGTACCGCCATCGAACGAGTTAGCCGTGCCGCCGTTTTCGGTCGTTCCGTAGAAGCTGCCGTCAGTTGCTTGGAGTAGCAGACCTTCCGGTTGACCGCCGTCATCGCCGCTGAAGCTATGAACGATCTCAAACTCTCCGTCAACGCGAATTCGGTAGACGACACCGGAACCTCTCGGTCCGTTAAACTTCACCGTGCCGTACAGCCAACTATCGCTTGCCTGGATTAATCCACCAATGGGCGACGAGCCATCCGCGATGTCGCGAAAGCTGTGCAGCGTCGTCAACTCGCCTTCCGGAGTGATGCGGAACACCGTACCGCCGTTGCTGAATCCGCCTTCGCGCGTGGTGCCGTAAAAATTACCGTCCTCTGCCAATACCAAGCCTGCCTGGGGTTCTTCACCATCTCGATTGTCGTTGAACGCAAAGGTATACAGCGTGATCAGCAACCCGGAAGGGGTGATACGAAATACCGTGCCGCCGCTGTTTTCAATACCGCCAAATTGAGTCGTGCCGTAAAAATTGCCGTCTGGTCCGAGCACAAGTTTGGCCGACGGACTCGAACCGTCACCGATGCTGAAGCTGTGTAGACGGATAAAGTCACCTTCTGGCGTAACTCGGAAGACCGTGCCGTTATCAAATTCGCCCCCATCGCGCGTAGTGCCGTAAAAGGCTCCATCATTGCCAATAATCAGTCCCGCTGTGGGAGTTTCGCCATCTAAGCCATTGAAATCATGAACGATCGCGATGTCTCCCTCGGGCGTAACGCGATATACCGTGCCGCACCCAGCTCTTAAGCATTCAAACTCGCCGCCGTTAAAGGACGTGCCGTAGAAATTGCCGTCTGCACCTTCGAGCAACTCTCCCTCCGGATTCCCTGCATCCAGCGGATTGTCATTGCTGAAAGAAGGAAAACTGCCTTGGAAGGCATACAGTACCGTATAGTCACCCCCGGGCGTGAGGCGGAAAAAAGTACCGTTCCCCTCCGCGCCGCCATCTCGGGCCGTACCGTAGAAATTGCCATCGCTGGCTTGAATCAATCCACCAATCGGTGCGTTACCGTCCGCTCTCTCTCCGAGGCTGTGCAACACTTGCTGTGCGCCGAGAGGAGCTGGGTCTCCGAGTCCGGGAATGGCTTCGCCGGGGACGGTCTCAATATCAGTTGCTTGCAGAGACGTTCCTGACGTGATGCGGTTGGCAACTGCGGCTAACGTTTCGCGATCGCGAGCTGCAGCAGGTAACTGTAACGCAGCATAGAGCACCTGCACGTCCGCCAAATTCGGCTGACTATCACCCGCACCCGAGCTGACAAAATCGGTCGTCTCTGCCGTAGGGAGAGGCAGTAGGTTACCTGCCGTGACGGCATTGGCCTGCGGCAGCAAACGATTCGTTGCAGTGACTAAAGCAGAGGTAGAAGGCTGCGGCTCTGATGTCAGCGACAGCGCTAGCACTAACGCGACATCCGTCGTCGTCAGTCGCTCTCCATCCCCTTGTTGATAAATCAGTCGGGTTGTCGAAGTCGAGCGATCGCCTGTTTCAGAAGAACTCGTTTCACTGACAACGTTTGCGACGGGAACCGTCTCAGGTGACGTTACCGAAGACGTGCCGCATCCCCATAACGCCCATCCCGCGATCGACAGCGCGATCCGTTGGCAGGGACACCCTCCTCGCAATTGCTTCACAGCTCACTCTCCACACCCAGAAAGTGCCCGTATTATTTCTGAGACAACCCGAGAATGAGATGAGAGCCGCATGAGAAGACGCTCAGAATTGTTGCTTTCGTGCGCGAAGCGAGCGTCAAAAGGGCAGTTCCCCTTGAGCCGTACTGGGGTCGAGTTGACGGCTCCTACCGTTACGCTTGGGTCGACTGCCTTTACGTAAGCCGACGGCAATGTGGCTGTGACGCGACACTTGCCCTAGCACTTCCCGCGCGCGCTGAATCACGCTAGACGGCAGTCCGGCCAGGCGACCGACCTCGATGCCATAGGAGCGATCGCTCCCGCCCGGCTGCACCTGGTGCAAAAACACGATGTCATCTTTGAGTTCTTTGACTTCGACGTGGAAGTTGGCCACGTTCGGCAAAATGGAAGCCAGCTCGTTCAGTTCGTGATAGTGAGTCGCAAAAATCGTCCGAGCTTTCAGCTCGCGGGCCAAATATTCTGCTACGGCCCAGGCAATAGAGAGTCCGTCAAACGTGGCCGTGCCGCGACCGATTTCATCCAACAACACCAGCGAGCGGTCGCTGGCGTGATTGAGAATATTAGCGGTTTCGTTCATTTCCACCATGAACGTGGATTGGCCCGTCGCCAGGTCGTCCACGGCACCGACGCGGGTGAATACGCGATCGCAAATGCCCAGTTCGGCAAACTGCGCTGGCACGTAGCTACCCATCTGGACCATCACCTGCATCAAGCCAATTTGGCGCAAATACGTGCTTTTGCCGCTCATATTCGGCCCTGTTAACACCACCAAGTCCGCGGATTGTGGCGTTCCTAGGGTGACGGCATTGCCCACAAACGATCCGGCCGGTAGCGTTTGCTCGACGACGGGATGACGACCGTCACTGAGATTGAGCGTCCGATCGCTGGTGATGGCAGGGCGCGTGTAGTCGTAATAAACGGCAATTTCTGCCAGTCCAGCCAGGATATCTGCTGCTGCCACGGCGCGGGCAATCTCGCGGATGAGGCTGGCATAGTCGCCCGCCCGCCCCCGCAAGACCAAAAAAAGCTCGTATTCCCGCTGGTTGATATCGGTTTGTGCAGTCAAAATGCGGGCTTCGCGTTCTTTCAGTTCGGGGGTGATGAACCGCTCTTCGTTCACCAGAGTTTGCTTGCGAATGTAGTCGTCGGGAGCTTGATTCGCTTTAGCCCGACTGAGGCTGATGTAGTAGCCAAAGGCTTTCGTAAAGCTCACTTTCAGCGTCGAGATCCCCGTTTTCTCGCGCTCGTTTTTTTCCAAATCGGCAATCCAGCGGCGATCGCCATCCAACTGCCCCCGCAACTCGTCCAACTCTTGATCGACACCCGACCGAATTAGGCCGCCTTCGCTGAGAATGACGGGCGGACGTTCCACCAGCGTGTTTAGCAGCGTTTCGCCCAGTTTCTCCAGATCGGGCTCGGGCTGTTGCAGGCGCTGCAAGAGTGGCGATCGCGTTTCGCGCAACAGAGCGGCAATCTCGGGTAGCTTGGCGAGGGAGTGAGCCAATCCCACCAAGTCGCGGGCGTTAGCCGTACCCGTGCCCGCGCGTCCGGCCAACCGTTCCAGGTCGTAAATGCGATCGAGCAGGGTTTGAAACTGACTGCGCAGATGACCGTCATCGATTAGTTCGGCGATCGCCTCTTGCCGATCCACGATGGTTTTCGCGTTGAGCAAGGGTTGCTGCAACCATCGCCGCAGCATGCGCGCCCCCATGGCCGTATGAGTGCGATCCAGCGCCCACAGCAGCGAACCGTTGAAGGTCCCATCCCGCACGGTCTGTGTCAGTTCTAAATTGCGCTGCGTCTGCGCGTCCAGAATCAAAAACTCGTCCAGCGTGTAGGTTTGCAACCCCTCCAAAGTCAGCGGCGTATCTTTACGGGTGTCGTCCAGATAATGCAATAGTCCGCCCGCCGCCCGCACCGCCAACGGCAGGCGATCGCACCCGAACCCCTCCAGCGATTTCACGCGAAAGGTTTGAATCAGCTCGGATTTAGCTTCCGGTAACGAAAACGGACGCTGCGGTCGCAGAGTGTAGCAAAACTGCGTGGGCAATCCTTCTGGTATGCGTCGGGCGCGATCTCGGCCCGGACGCACGAGCCCCAAACTTTCTAGTTCGTCGGCAGGTAATAGAATCTCGGCGGGCTGGATGCGCAGCAGTTCGTGTCCGAGGCGATCGAGCTGGTGATACTGCGTGACGCGAAATTCTCCGGTGGAAATATCGGCGTAGGCCAAGCCCCATTCCGAGCCTTGCGGCTTCCCAGCCAATACGATCGCCGCCAGGTAGTTATTGCGTTTGGCCGCCAGCAACCCTTCTTCCAAGATCGTGCCGGGGGTGAGCACTCGCGTCACTTCGCGATTGACCAGTCCTTTGGCTTGGTCGGCGGGTTCGGTTTGTTCGCAAATGGCGATCGCGTAGCCTTTTTCCACCAGTTGTCCGGCATAGCGTTCTAGCGCGTGATGGGGTACGCCCGCCATCGGAATGCGGCCGATGTGTTTGTCCGGACGTCCCGTCAGGACCAGTTCTAATTCGCGCGCGACGATGTGAGCGTCTTGAAAAAAGGTCTCGTAAAAGTCGCCGCAGCGGTACAGCAGCAACGCCTGCGGGTAGCGTTCCTTCATTTGAGCGTAGTGCTGCATCATCGGCGTGAGCCTGTCCCGCTCGAAGTTCAGCACGTTCCACTGCTCTGCCGGATCTTCGAGGTGCGATCGCCCTGTTTCCTCAACCTGACTTTTACCAGCCTGCGCTGCATCTGCCCCCTTGGCGGGAGGCGAAGAAGGTTTCTGAGAAGCAGACTGAGAAGCCATGCGATCGCGATATCCGGTTATTGAGACATCCTGCCACAGTTGCCCTAGAACCGAGACAGCAATGCAGCTACTTCCGACCGAATGAGCGCGCTGTCCGATGCGTTCAGAACGCAAAACTCATGCCGCTGACTGCTTTCCACATCACGACGACTAGCCAGTGCAGAATAATGCTGGCCCACAGCGATCGCGTCCGATAGAAAGCAATCCAACACAGTACGCCTAACAGTGCGACCAGGGCCAAAAAAATCACATCCGTAAATAGAGGGAGCGCCGCAGGCAAAAATACATACGCTTCCAGAGGATGCCAGGCCACGTATGCGAGTGTTGAGAGACAAGCCCAGCGAAGTTCAAACGCAGGTGTTAGCAGTCCCCGAAACACGCATTCTTCTGTCAAGGCTGGAATCGCGAAAGCGACGAGAGCGATCGCCAGTAGTTGTGACGGCGATGGAGCGAGATTGAGATTGACGAGTTCGGGTTTGACTGCGTAGGCGATCGCCATAAACCCAATAAAATACCCACCCGTTTCCAGCCAAGCAATCAGCTTAGGAAATCGTCTGAGTCCATTAAGTGTACGATTCAAAAGTTATCTCACGAGAACAGTTTTGCAATCTAACTTGGTGGTGGAAGTGGTATTTCCTGGAGGATGGAACCAAATCTGAGGCTACGAGCGCAAGCGCTTTCATTATGCAGCATGAGATATTCCGGACTACTGGCTTATCAATTCTTACGAAAGGGCGATCGTCATCCTGCAACTGGATCGAGGTAGATACCTACAAATAGGTAAGATTACTGGAAGTACCCACATTCAAGTTTATCGTCTCTGGAAAGGGTATTATGTAGAAATAGTTTGAGATATTTATGCGAAGAGAAATATCAGGCAGAAAATTCAGATTTATTTATCACTAAAAGGATGCTAGAAAGAAACAGTTTACCTAATATATAGCCAAAAAAGAATAAATTTCTACACTTGTTGACATGTAAAAAGATAAAAATGCCAGATATTTCATACCATTCAAAAGCTCATATCAGCCTTTACCTGCTACCATTCATTGCTCTACACGCAAATTCATGACTGATGTTCCTTACACCCATGCGCTTCTCATCCTCGGCAATCAACTTTTTCCACACCACCACCTACCGCGACTAGCCTCTTTGCCCGTTTTTATGGCTGAAGACCACGGCCTGTGTACCCACTATCGCTATCACAAACACAAGCTAATCCTTCTTCTATCAGCAATGCGTTCCTATGCCGACGCTCTCTCGGCCGCAGGGGCTCAGGTTACCTATCATCGTCTCACCGCAGAGATGGTTGCCCAGACCTACGAACAAAAGCTCGAATCTTTTCTGAGAACGCACAATATCGCGACTCTTACAACGTTTGAAGTTGAAGATAAATCCTTTGAATCGCACCTTGCTACACTATGCTCTTCGCTCAAGGTTGAGTTGAATATACTTCCTAGTCCTATGTTTCTTGTTTCCCGCGAGGAGTTTTCCCAATATCTAGCATCGTCTAAGAAGCCATTTATGAAGACGTTTTACGAGCAGTTGCGGAAGTCTCGCAACATCCTCATGGCAGATGAAGGCACTCCTATAGGTGGTAAATTCAGCCTCGACGCTGAAAATCGCAAAAAACTACCCAAAAAACTAGAACCGCCTTCCACCCAAGTATTAAACCATCCCACCCATGTCGCCGACGTTGCTGTTCTCGTCGATTCTCTTTTTGCGGATCATCCAGGCGACAGCGCTTCGTTCTGGCTTCCAACTACGCGAGAGCAATCTCTTGCTTGGTTCGAACAATTTCTAGAGCAGCGCTTTCATCATTTTGGTGCTTATGAGGATGCCATCACTTCGCGTTCAGATATCGTCTACCACTCGGTGTTAAGTCCAATTCTCAATCTGGGGCTGGTAACGCCAATGGAAGCAATCGAGCGGGCTATGGCATTTGCAGAGAAATACGATATTCCCTTAAACTCCCTTGAGGGATTTGTGCGACAGATTATTGGGTGGCGCGAATTTATTCGTGGCATTTACCAGCACTACAGCGATCGCCAAGATACCGAGAACTTTTTCGGTCACCACCGCAAACTCAGACCGTGCTGGTACGACGCATCAACTGGTATCCCTCCTCTCGATGACGCTATCCAAAAAGCGGTACGTCTTGGCTACAATCATCACATCGAACGGTTAATGATTATCAGCAATATTATGCTGATGTGCGCGATAAACCCGCAAGAAGTACATCGCTGGTTTATGGAAATGTATGTAGATTCATCTGAGTGGGCAATGGGTCCTAATGTGTATGGTATGGGACAGTTTAGCGATGGAGGTATTTTTGCCACCAAGCCTTACATCTGTGGCTCCAACTACTTGCTTAAAATGAGCGACTACCAAAAAGGGTCGTGGTGTGATGCCATTGATGGACTTTACTGGCAGTTTATTGATACCAATCGCGCATTTTTTAAAATGAATTATCGTATGAGCGCTATTATCGGCAACTTAGATCGTATGAGTGCCGATAAAAAAATACGCATTTATAGCGCTGCCAATGAGTTTAGAGAAAGAGTTACAAAATAGAGCCTTCAATAATTTTTAAGTCTATGAAATATTGTTAGAAATTCATATGAATCATATCAAAATCTAAATTTAATCGAGTGCTCCAGTTTCATAATATTGCAGTTGAGTGCTTAGTCAAAACTCAGTACAGAGACAAAAGTTGTATTGCTGCAAGTAGCGCAGTCGAGGTTTAACGTCCAGAATTAATGAAATTGCCCTAGCTGTCGTTAGCTGGAGCCAAGTTCTTTAATTCTG
>JBCBVC010000075.1:0-20475 GCA_039817845.1 Cyanobacteria bacterium J06642_2 | reverse complement strand
CTAAGCCGACAAAGCTGCAACTTTTGTCGATTAAGTTTTATGATATGACGCCAATCATTTTTCAAAAAGCCACATATGAGTAATGATCGTCGGCCATGCGTTCAGCAATTGTGAACCGCTGTTGTGCTAAGTCGAGCGCGCGTTGAAATGTATGAAGTTGTGTATGTCCAGCTGTGTCTGAAACACACAAATCTAATTGACTTTTCCTTAAGCTGCTCTTCACCCCAGCATTACCGAACCTGATGCAGACGTGCTGCGATCGCCATCAGGTTGAGTTTTATGCCTCTGCATTCGTTTCGAGTTCCGCTGCTTCCGCGATCTCGGACGCTGCGCTTGAGTCGGGAGAAGGGGCCGAGGCTTCAGCCGTGGGAGTCCCATCAAGCCCCAATGCCCACGCATCGAGGGTCATGGCTTCAGAACCACCCACTACGAGCATCTCGAGCAGAGAGCCCATTTGCACCCAAATGAGCAGAGCCGTAAATCCTACCATTACTGCCGCAATGCTGAATGCGAAAGACGGTGGAAATGCCAGCAAACGCAAGCAGAATCCCGCAAATAAAAATAAGAATAGACACGTGCAGGCGTAGCAGAACAGCAAGGCAGGCTGTTTGTACTCCACCTCAGCCTGAACGTCGCGATTGAACTGCCAGCGAGCCACCTGGTACTCGAGCATGTCCTTGAAAATGATGCCGAAGGCGATCGCGAAAAAGTTAGTTACTGCGATGGCAGCGTACAACGGGGGATTGACAAACGGATCGGCAGGCATGGCGGAGGTTTGTAAAGATTTACAAACACACTATAAAGCGGATTGAGCGATCGCGTCGCGGCCTCTGCCCCATTTTCTGATCCAGAGGCCAGCAGCTCACTCAGTCAGGAAGCCGTATTCAAGGCCCAATTCACCAGGCATAGGAACAAAACTAATTTCCTCAAACGAGGAGAGCAACTTAGCATCATGCAGAAAAGCTAGATAATCGCTCATGACAAAGTACGTCGTCAAGACGCCACCTGCCGCTGCGACCACCATCATGCCAGCCAACATGCGAGAGAACTCTTGACGATGAACAGCACCTTCCATGAGGTGGAGCGCCCACACCACCAAACTGGTAACAATGATTAGAGTCCAAGCCATATCTTAAACAGATTTTTAATTATCGTAACAAAAATACCAAAATAACAAAACCCCCCTTTGACAAGGGATACGGGCGGGCGACGGTGGCGAACTTCCAGATTAAGTAGTCATCACTACAGCGTCATAGTTTCAAGTCAGGAAACTACACTGCTTGAACTGTGCCAATTGACAACTGTACCGATTGACGTGACAGGAAAACGCTAGCGTTTGGACAGCTGCCCGACAGACGCACTAACATCGCTCCAAAACACGCGCAGGCGACTGAGAGCGAGCGTGCCGCTGTCTGAAGTCAAGCTCCGCAGGCGACGCCAGCCATCAGTTGCTCGCACGCTAACGGTTCTGGTCAATACGATTGAGGTTTTGCTAAGGCGGTTGAATGCGGTATCGATATCCATTTTCGCCTCCGCTCCGTGGAAGATACTAGTGAGGCTGCCCTAAAAGCAACAGCGGCGATCGCGCTGCAAAAACCAGCTTAGAAAGCAAGACTCGTAGTTTGCAACTCGAGCATTTCAATTCAGTATAGAGTTCGGTTGACCGCCAAAGCTGAATGCCCATAAGTGACCAGTAGCAGTCGAGAGGGAAACGTGGAATGGAAGCCCTTGCGCGAGGTGTCGTCTCGCTGGGAAGCCGAGATGCTAGAGCAGTTTCTGGCTGGCTACGGCATCCCAGTTCGGTTTCGAGATGTGGGCATGAGTGCCTACTTTGGCAGTGGTGCAGCGACGACTGTCCTCGTGCGCCAGTCTGATGCCGATGAGGCTGAGCAACTGTTGACCGCAACCCCGGTTGAGGAAGACCCCGATGCGTGAAACGCCGATGTAATGCCGATACTATGGGTCTGAATGACTACGGGGGAAGAGCGTGAACCTGCTGAGTACTATCGCGCTTTGGGATGTGGCAATCGAGCATTGGTGGCAGCAAAGTTGGTTCGGTCGTTGGAGTGCGAGTTTGCAGGTCTGGGGACAGTCGAGCTGGCTGGTGCGCTGTCTGGATCCCCTCAGTTTGGCGATCGCTGCGGTCTACTTCGCCTTGTCGTCACAACCTGCGACGGGACCTTTGGGACTGCTACTGCTGGGCGGTGCCGTCTTGGTCGGGCTGCAGTGGTTGACGCGCCCTTCGTTGGTTACCCCGGTACATTTGCCGTTACTTGCATACTGGGCCATTGCCACAGCATCCACCGCTCTTTCTCCCGTGCGCCAGCTAGCGCTTGAAGGCTGGATTAAGCTTACGCTTTACTTGCTGGGATTTCTGTTACTACACCGCTTGTTACAGCGATCGCGTTGGCGCTCGATTCTAGTCGTCGTGTTGTTGCTGGCAACACTGGTAGAAAGCGTCCACGGCTTGCGGCAGTTTATCTACGGTGCAGAGGAATTAGCCACCTGGGTCGATCCCGAATCCGGTTTGACGGGGACGACCCGCGTCTACAGCTATTTGCTCAATCCCAATTTGTTAGCTGGATATCTCGTTCCAGCCGTGCCCATTGGCTTGGCTGCAGCCTGGACCTGGTCGGGTTGGGGAGCGAAAGCGTTCGCCGTTTGTGCCACGGGGATGAATGTGGCCTGTTTAGCACTCACATTCAGTCGCGGTGGTTGGATTGGCGTCATGGCTGCCCTGGTCGCGATGACATTACTGCTAGTGCAGTGGAACCAAATTTACCTGCCGCCGCGCTGGCGGCGCTGGGCTCTACCTGCTCTAGTGGGCAGCGGCGCGATCGCAATTGTTCTAGCCGTCGCGTTTGTCGAACCTATTCGTCTGCGTGTCTTCAGTATCTTTGCCGGACGCAGCGACAGCAGTAATAACTTCCGCATCAATGTTTGGTTGGCGGTTATTGACATGATCTGGGCCTTTCCTCGTATCGGCATCGGTCCCGGTAATGACGCGTTTAACCGCGTGTATCCGCTGTTTCAACAACCCAACTACAACGCGCTCGGAGCCTATTCCGTACCGTTGGAATTAATGGTGGAAACGGGTCTGATTGGATTTGTCGTCTATCTGTGGTTCGTGCTGGTGTGGGTCGTTCACGGGTTACGCACTTGGCTGACGTTATGGCAAGCGCGCCATCCCAACGCGCTGTGGGTGGCGGGTGGATTGGCCGCTATCGCAGGCATGACCGTTCACGGACTCGTCGACACGGTATGGTACCGACCCCAAATTCAAATGCTGTGGTGGTTCGCGATTGCTCTCGTGACCTCTAATTGGCAACTTGCTACCACCTTGAGAGCGCAGCAGGCATCTCACGCGAAGTCATAGTCTTAGCAAGGGAGGTGTCGTGAGACCGCACTCGGTATAAGTATCGTGTGGCTAGATATCCCCTAATCGCTCGCGTCTTCTTCTGCGGGTTGAACGGAGCGCATGATCCGCGAAAGATTGATTTTCTCGTCGCGTTCGATGCGAGTAGGAGAGCCGCTGATCAGGCCCTCGAAGCCCCGGAACGAGTCTTTAATCATGGCCCCGCGATCGGAAATAATGTATTCGCGAATACCCTTGTCGTGCCACGAACCGCGCATTTTAAATACGTTGATAGCACGAGACATTTCGCCGCGAATTTCGACGTACTGCAGCAAAATAATCGAGTCTGTAATCGTAGAAATATGAGACTCGGTAATTGAGTGCGAACCCATAAACTGGTCGGTGGTATTGGTGAAAAATCCGGTAATTTCTTCCTGCTTGGCATATCCTGTTACGCCAATAACGAACTGACGAAAGGCGTTTTGGCTGACACCCCGCGCTAGGGCTGATAGCGAGTCGATCGCCATGCGACTGGGCTTAAAATCGACAATTTGCGATTTGATAATTTGCAGGTGATCTTCTAAGCCAGCGGATTCCGGATAGGCACAAATAATCTTGAGCAATCCCTCCCGTTCCATTCGTTCGAGGTCGATGCCCCAAGACGATGCATTCCGGGATAGCTGAGCGCGTGATTCTTCGTAGGCAAATAGCATGCAGCGATCGCCTTTCAGGCATCCTTCTTCCAAAAACTTGGAAACCAAAGAGGTTTTGCCCGTGCCTGTAGCACCGGTGGCCAAAATAATCGAGTCTTTGAAAAAACCACCACCACACATCTCGTCCAGCTTGGCAATGCCCGAAGAGACGCGCACATTGGACGAACGCTGGGTGAGCTGCATCGCTCCCAACGGGAAGATGCTGATACCGCCGCGGGTCATGGTGAAGGGATACTCGCCCTTCATGTGGGTGGTGCCGCGTAGCTTGAGAATTTCCATCGTTCGCCGCCGCCGCTCCCCTTCCAAAACGTTGCGCAAGATCACGACGTTATCAGAAACGAATTCTTCCACCCCAAAGCGAGCGATCGCGCCATATTCTTCCGTCCGCTCGGTGCTCATGACCGTCGTGACATCTGATTGTTTGAGGCGAGCCGCCAGACGAAAGAGTTCGCGCCGAACGACATTTGAGGCCGCATACTGCTGAAAAATGGCCGTGACACTATCGATGGCGACCCGCGTGGCTTTGAACTTTTTGATGGCGTACTGGATGCGCTCGATCAACGCCGAGAGATCGAACTCTCCCGCAATTTCATAACCGCCGGGTTCCGGCGTGGCATCAAGGATAAAGAGCTTGCTCGCGTCTATCAAGCTCTGTAAATCCCAGCCAAAACTGGACGCATTGCGAATGATGTCGACGGGAGATTCTTCAAACGTAACGAAGACCCCAGCTTCGGCAAAGTGCCGGATACCGTTATACAGAAACTGCAGGCAAAATAGCGTTTTACCCGTTCCAGACGTACCGCTAACCAGTGTCGTCCGGCCCATTGGCAAGCCGCCGTGGCTGATGTCGTCAAATCCCTCAATGCTGGTTCGAATTTTGGGAATGCCGGAGACCGCAGCAGATTTGGGGTAGAGGCTGTCCGGGTAGAGAGATGCGATCGCGCGATCGCTTGGAGTCACGCTATCGGTCTGCTCGGGGTTGGGGGGCATGGTTTCATCACCGCTCATAGTTGCTCCTCGTCCAGTTCTTCGTACAGCAAATCCAATCCAATCAACACACGTTCGCGATCGGACAAATCGCCAATAATTTTGCGCACGGGCGGTGGCAGAATTTTGGCTAAAGTGGGCGTGGCTAGAATTTTGTCCTCTTCAGCTAGCTGTGGATTTTTCAGTACGTCAATCACTTTTAGGCTGTAAACACCCTGAAATTCTGTTTCGAGAATGTCCTGCAGTGTCCGGATGGCCCGAACGGAGTTGGCCGTGTTACCGGCAACGTAGAGTTTGAGCACGTAGGCTTTACGCATCTGGTTCATAGTTCGGCTTTGGCCTCCCGTGCTGGCTCTGCCTCAGTCGAGCGCGGAATCGAACGACGATACATCTCGCTCAGATGCGCAATGATATCGATGAGAGTGATGCGGTAATCCAACAGGATATCCTCACTGCGTCCTTCGAGTTTCAATTGTTTGGCAAAATCATCCATGAGCTGCATGTGCAGTTCCACCACTTGCGACACGCTTAAGTCGGCAAAGAATGCCAAAGCGACAAATTCATCGATCCGACGGTTGGCGCGCTCGGACGATTGAAAGTAATCCAGCACAATCGCGTGGTAGAGCCACCGCATCCGCTTATCGAGCTGCGCGCGTTCGTCCCCAGATAGTCGTCGATAAAATCGGGACGGATCGCGTTTGTAATACACCCCCAGATACCCCAGTCGTTCGCGCAGCTTTTCCGCCAACTGTTCCTGTTGCCATCGCACCCGCTCGTGGATCGAGGCAATCGAGTATTCGTCGACATTTAAGCCTGGCAGAAGACAAGTGGGAGATACTTGCAGAAACTTAGCAATCGCGCGATCGATGGCTGCAGCAATATCAGGCTTATGCTCGTCTGCCGTTGCTAGAACGATGGCTGCATTGTGGTAGAACCGCAGCTCGGATTGCCACGCCAGCCACTCCTCCTCGTGTTCGTTCTCGTGGCGAGATATGACCAAAACCGTCGGTACGAGAGTTCCTTGACGACAAAGCGAGAATGACAGTTCCTCCAAACCAGTCCAACTAGAGCGATCGCCTAGTACGACGAGGCAATCTATACTGGCGGTCCGCTCGTGCAAATGGTGAGTGACGGCATCGAAAGTGTCATAGGTTTCTAATTCAAAGCGCTCGGTTTTCAACGACCCTATCGGGGACGTTGCTGCTTGGTTGGCATCAACAACGGCAGCCGTTGTTGCATCGAAAAGAGCAATCCGGAGAGGCTGAGAAGGCACCTTGACTGCGAGAATACGAAGTACTCAACTTACTATCGCAAACTTCAGTCACATTTTGTTTCAGAAAGCGGCTTAAAAACTAGCATCCAGATCTGTCGACGCACTTTCAGCTCGAGCTTGATTGAGGGCGTTACTGACTTCATCGGTTTGTAAGAGCACCTGAACGTCCGTAATCAGCCGTTCGCCCCAGAGGTTATCCCGCAGGGTGTCGACACTACCGTAGGTGGCGTCAATTTGCATGGCGGAGGCACCTAAACGGAGTGCTTTTTCCGTCTCGCCGCGGACGAAAAGTGCGGTAGCCAAGGCAAGTTTGGGTTCGGCAGCCTGCTCGTCGAGCTCGATGGAGCGCTGCCAGCGGGCGATCGCGTCGTCAATGCGACCAATTTGATAGTCCAATAAGCCAATGTTGTTGATGGCAGGCCAAAATTCTGCCTCTACTTCCAGAGCTCGTTCGTAAGCCTGACGAGCCTCGTCATAGTCTTCTAGCAGCAGGTAAGCATTACCCAAGTCAAACAAAGCCTGAAGATTGTCGGGCTGCTGTTCGAGACCGCGTTTGAGCGCGTCGAGAGCAGCGAAATAACTGCCTTGTCGGACGTGGGCCGAGCCGAGAGCCATGAGAATGTCGGGGTCGTCTGGAGCTTGAACCCGTGCGCGATTGAGGGTGTTGATAGCTTTGGCATACTGCTCTTCCTGCAAATAGAGCGTGCCCAACACGACAAGGACTTCGGTGGAATTTGGGGAAAGCTGAGCAGCTAGCTCAATACGTCGGAACGCTTCCTCAATTTGCCCGAATTGCGCCAATCGAATCGCATCACCAGCTAGCTGAAAACTTTGCGTTTGCAAAACTTCTGCATCCGGCACGGACGGGCGCATCAGCACCTGGGCTTCAACCCGTTCGGCACCAGCGATCGCGCCGAGAGAGAGCGCCAAACCCAGTACCCAGCGACCGCAGCGCATCCATCGGTTCATAGGAATAAAATCCTTCCGCTTGCAGAGGCAGACTAAACTTTTCTTATCATAGTCGGCACGACGATAGGCTGCTGCTTTTTAGGGCAGGGAAGAAGTGAATAGCGCCTCTGAGGCAAGTTTGCCACCTCGGCCGCGCTGTCAAACATTGGGATATGAGAGTTGCGTGGCTGAATCTGGTTTCACCTTGCCCGTGTTCGCGGTGGCAGCAGCAAAAGCAGCACTTCTACACGTGCAAGACTGCCCTGTGAACGCAACTGTGGCTCTGGATCTGTTGCCCGGAGAGGCGACCATTGCGATCGAACAGGTGGCCAAACTTAATGGCACGTCTGCTCTGGGCATTGCTCGCAGCAAACCGGGGGACGGGCTGGACGTAACGCGAAATACGCCCATTTGGGCTCGGGTAGAGCTGGTTCCTCGCAAACAAGAGCTACTCGTATTAGAAGCGGGCGAAGGCTTAGGGCGCACCGAGGTGGGGGAAGCGGCTATTTATCGCTATGCCAAAGCACTGTTCGCAGCCAATCTACTACCGTTGGTACCTGGAGATCGCACCGCGATCGCGCGCGTCATCCTACCTGAAGGGAAAGTACTCGCGCAGCGAACCTCCAATGCGGCCTTCGGCATTGTCGATGGGCTCGCGCTGCTGGGAACGAGTGGTATCGCACAACCATTAACGGCTCCCGAGAAGTTGGAGGAGTTTCGCCAGCACCTGCATCAGGCTTGCGATCGCAGCGATCGCCTGACCTTTTGTTTGGGCAGCAACGGCTTGCAAGTAGCAGCCCGTTTAGGCATTCCGGAACAGCACGTGATTATGACAGCGAATTGGATCGGGGCCATGTTGGCGGAGGCAGGAGAATTGGGGGTGCGTTCCGTGCTGCTGCTGGGCTATCACGGTAAGCTGCTAAAGCTGGCTGGGGGAATCTTCCACACGTCCAGTCACCTGGCCGACGCCAAACGGGAAATTTTGGCTGCGGCCACGTTGCAAACGGGGGGGGATGCAGCGGAAGCTCGACACATTTTGGCTACAGCAACAGCGGAAGAGGCGCGATTGGCATTAGTTGAGCGAGATCGAGCCGAAGCGGTATTTGGGTGGATTGCCGCAAGGGTGAGCGCTAATGCACGGAACTATGTTCGCAAGTACGTCGCAGCCAATATCAACGTAGGAACGATCTTGTTCGATCGCCGCGGTCAGCTAGTCAGTCGAGATCGCGTTGCGGATGATTTACTAAGCGAATTCCACCGGATGAAGTAGCTCGCCGCGCATGACGATTACAGCTTGTCCGAGCAACGTGACGCGATCGCCATCGCTGCGCACCCGCATCCATCCACCTCGGGTTGAAGCTTGATAGGCAAGGAGCTCGGGTTTACTCAGCTTGGCTTGCCAATAAGGGGCGAGATAACAGTGGGCTATCCCCGTCACCGGATCTTCTGGAATGCCGACATTGGGAGCGAAATAGCGAGAGATGAAGTCGTACTCGTCCATATCGGAGAGGCTGGTAACAATGACGCCTTCGCCGGGAACTTCGCGCATTCGAGTAAAGTCGGGAGCGAGCGCGCGCAGTTGAGCGGCCTCAGCCAGTTCGACCAAAAAGTTATGTTCGTCGTAGTTGATACTAGCAATCTCGACATCGCCTAGAGCCTTCAATAGAGTCGGTGGAGGCGTGGTCGGATTAACGGTCATGGCAGGGAAATTGAGAGCAATGTCATCACCTTGCAAGTTGGCCGTTAGGACGCCACTGCGGGTGTGAAAACGGGCTTGGCGATCGCGATCGAGATAACCGTCTGTCCACAACATGCGCGCGCTGGCTAGCGTCGCGTGACCGCATAGGTTGACTTCCACGGCTGGAGTAAACCAGCGCAGTCCAAATCCGTCTGCTTGAGGTACGACAAATGCTGTCTCCGACAGATTCATCTCGGCAGCTACCTGCTGCATCCAGCGATCGCTGGCCGCCCGTTCCAGGATGCAAACAGCAGCGGGATTGCCGCTAAAAGGGCGGTCGGAAAACGCATCCACCTGCGAGAAAGACTGTCCCATTGCCATGCTTTGAATGTCCATGTTGTTATCTACTATGGCTCGGGATCGGGATTGCGATCCGGAACCTGCGAACAGAAGCATGCGTAACAGATACTAAATTTGAACGAACGTCAAATCCCTTAAAATTCGACCGCCGGAATAAAAGCAGCTTGATAAGCTAGCAGCAATAGCGCTGAGAGCGCGCGCGACCGAAGTTGATGCGGAGTCAGCGATGCGACTGCTACTGGTGGATGATGACGAGCCACTGATGAACGCTCTGGCGAACGAATTGATTCAACAGCGCTATGCCGTAGATATTGCTCTGGATAGCGAAAGCTGCCGTGATTTTTTAGCTTTATTCGACTACGACTTGGCGGTTTTGGATGTTGGACTCCCCCTGGTCGACGGCATCACTCTCTGTCAGCAACTGCGGACAGAAGGTCACTCTTTACCGATTTTGATGCTCTCTGCTGAAGATGGCAGCGCTCAGAAAGTAGCAGCTTTGAATGCCGGCGCTGACGACTATGTGGTCAAACCCTTCGATTTCGCTGAGCTGACAGCTCGCATTCACGCACTATTGCGACGCGATCGCCACGTTCTACCCACCGTGCTGCAATGGGGCGCACTGAGCTTGAATCCGCAGACATTTGAGGCTGCGTATCGAGAGCACCCCCTCCATCTCACGCCTAAAGAATTTGCCCTATTGGAGCAATTTTTGCGTCACAGCGATTTGGTATTCAGCATTGATGCCATCATTGAGAACCTGTGGTCGTTCGAAGATCCTCCGAGTGAATATGCCGTCCGCACTCACATCAAAGGGTTGCGACAAAAGTTAACTGCGGTAGGCGCCCCCAAAGATGCGATTGAAACGGTGTATGGCGTCGGATATCGACTCAACCCAACATCGCCTGCTCCCACTCAGGTAGCCCCCAGTGCGTCCCCATCGCCTGCAACACCTGATGCCACTGCTGCGCTGGCTCGAGCTTGGACAGACTATCGCGATGCTGCGGAAGAGCGTTTGAGAGCCATCGAAGCAGCGATTGCCGCGCTGCAGTCCGGCCATTGCGAGCGCGAACTGCGCCAACGAGCGGCTGCTAAGGCCCATCAATTGGTTGGTTCGCTGGGCAGCTTTGGATTTACTGAGGGGTCTGCCATTGTCCGCCCCATGGAACGGTTGCTAGAAGGTCACGATCGGCTCGCACCTGCGCACATTGAGACCCTCTCCCAAGGCGCGCTCTCGCTCCGGCAACTCCTGAATACGGCAACACCACAGCCCAATCCGACGCCCCAATATCCCCAGTTAGAAGGACATTCAGTTCTGCTATTGGAAAGCGATCGCGCTGCGGCTGACTCTCTATGCGAAGCAGCTCGGGCTGTAGGCCTGGAGGTAACCGTTACGGCAACGTCACCAGAGGCCTGGGAGGCGATCGCGACGGAGAGGTTTAGTGCGGCAGTCGTGCATTTGACCTGCGATCGCGACGATGTTTGTGCGACTGACGGTACTATCTTGCTCGAAGAATTGCACTGCATGCAGCCTCCTGTGCCAACAGTGGTCGTTCTAGAGGGAGGCAATCTACCGACCCGACTGGAGATCGCGCGCTCGGGCGGACATGTCGTATCGCATCCAGCTGCGCCCGAATCTGTTCTAGAGGCAATCTCTCTGCTTCTGCAGCCAATTGGCGCTGGAGCCAGTGTCCTAGTGGTAGATGACGATCCTCAATTTCTGTCGGCACTGCAACGAGATTTGGCACCCTGGCAGTTTCAGCTCGCAACGTTGGACGATCCGACGCGGTTCTGGCAAGTCCTCGAGGATGCCGTACCGGACGTGTTAGTACTCGATGTCGCGATGCCGGACGTGAGCGGTATTGAATTGTGTCAAATGTTGCGCAGCGATCTGCGTTGGCAGCAGTTACCCGCTATTTTTCTGACCGCCCGCGAAGATGCGGAAACGCAAAATCGAGCTTTTGCTAGCGGTGCAGATGACTTTATCGTCAAACCCGTGGCTGCAAGAGAACTCGCCCATCGCATTCTCAATCGTCTAGAACGTGCCCGCTTGCGTTCGAGTCCTATTCTTTCGGTATCTGCTGCGTCCGAAGCGAACGTGCAGAGGTGAGCGGTGTCGGATCGGGATTTGCTACTGGCCGTATTCAAATCCACGCGCGACGCCGCGATCGTGACGGACGATCGCGGTTGGATCGAACGAGCCAATCCGTCTGCCTGCAAGCTTTTGGAACAATCTGAAGCTGAGTTACGCGATCGCGACATCGCCGAGTTTGTGGACGTGGAGATAGAGAACGCAGAGCCCCAGGTTCGCACGCTGCAGCGGACGAACGGAGAAATGCGGCAGGTGGAATGGCAAGCGATGGCGCGCGTCTCGCTTCGGCAAAACCTGTTGTTGGGGCGAGACATCACCAAGCATTACCATCCGGACCTTCGCCTCATTGCCAGTCAACGGCGCTTCGCGCTTGCAGTGAGTGGTTCGGGCAGCGGTTTGTGGGACTGGGATATCAGTCGCGACGAGGTGTATCTATCTCCCCAGTTCAAAGCCATCATGGGCTATGCAGATGATGAGTTGTCCAATACCTTTGCCGCGTGGACCTCGCATTTACATCCAGACGAACGCGATCGCGTCCTTGCTGCCGTGAGCGAGCATTTGGAACGTCGCGTACCCTTCGATATCGAATATCGCCTGCGGACGAAAACGGGCGACTACGTCTGGGTGAGGGCGCGCGGTCAAGCCATGTGGGACGGAACGGGACGAGCAACTCGCATGTCAGGAGGGATTGCAGATATTAGCTATCGCAAGCAGGTGGAGGCAGCATTACGGGAAAGCGAAGCTCAATATCGCCTGCTGTACAATCGCACGCCCATCATGCTGCATTCCATCAATGCAGAGGGATTTCTCGTTGACGTGAGCGACTATTGGCTGGAAAAGCTCGGGTACGAACGCCACGAAGTCATCGGTCATAAATCGACGGATTTTCTAACCGAAGCATCGCGTCATTATGCCCAAACCGTGGTGTTGCCCGAGTACATGGAACGGGGGTGGTGCCGAGACGTACCCTACCAGTTCGTCACGAAAACCGGAGACACTGTCGATGTCTTGCTATCGGCCACCTCCGAACGAGATTCGGAAGGGCGCTTCGTGCGCTCGCTGGCCGCGAGCGTGGATGTCACCGAGCGCAAGCGAGCTGAAATCGAGCTGCACCGCCAGTCCAAGCGCTCGAACCTCATTTCCGAACTCGCCCTCAGCATTCGTCGTTCCCTCAAGCTTGAAGATATTTTGCGCACGACAGTCTTTGAAGTGCAGGCCGTATTACAGGCCGATCGCGTCCTCATTGCCCGTTTAGAACCAGGCAACCTTCGTGGAGTCGTAGTTGAGGAGGCAGTGCGCTCGGGGTGGCCGAGTTTGATGGGTCGCAAAGTAACGGTACGTGACGAAGCCGGATTCGAACTCTGCGCCTGCAGCAACCTGGCTGACTCGGATGCGTCAACCTGTCGCGTCACTTTTTCAGTTCCGTCTCACGCGAGTGCCAGCGTAGAAGTCCCCATTCCCAATGCTGGCGGACTGTGGGGCGTTCTGGTCGTACAACAGTGCGATGACGTGCGCCAGTGGCAGCCGCACGACTTCGATCTCTTGCATCCGCTCAGCGATCAACTGGCTATCGCCGTGGCCAACGCGCGCCTGCTGGAGCACTTGGAAGATGAAGTCGCCGCCCGTACTGCTGCACTAGTCAATACCAACGAACGCTTGCAAACAGAAATCCGGGATCGCCGCCGCATTGAACATTCCTTGCGAGAAAGCCGAGAAATGTTAGCGGGCATTCTGGAAAATGCTGAAGAGGCCATTATTTCCGTTGACGAAAGCCAAATTATTCAACTGTTCAATCACGGTGCCGAAAGGATTTTCGGGTACACTGCCGCCGAGATTATGGGGCAACCGTTGGGAACGTTATTACCTCAGGAGTCGAGATCGCCACATGAAGCATTCGTGCGCACTTTCAGCCAATCTAGTACTACCTCGCGCCGGATGGCCGAGCGATCGCGCAAAGTGGCTGGTCGACGCAAAAATGGCGATATTTTCCCCGCTGAAGCCTCGATTTCAAAACTCAAACTCGGCGAGCGCGCCATCTATACTGCCATCCTCAAAGACATCAGCGATCGCGAAGCCATCGATCGGATGAAAAACGAGTTTGTCTCGGTCGTCAGTCACGAACTGCGCACGCCCCTGACCTCCGTCCACGGTTCGCTTAAACTTCTGGCCACCGGAAGACTGGGCGACCTCAATCCCCAAGGCCAACATTTGCTCGATATCGCCGTGAGCAACACCGAACGCCTGACTCGTTTAATCGACGACGTTTTAGACTTAGAACGCATCGAATCAGGCCGGATGCCCACCCACATGCGGTCTTGTGATGCTGCCGACACGATCGCTCAAGCTGCTGATGCCATACAAGCTGCTGCCCGCGAACGCGACATCACTTTATCCCTGACGTTGAATGCCGCTTGTATGTATGCTGACCCCGATCAGATTTTACAAACCTTGACCAATCTGATTGGCAACGCTATCAAGTTTTCACCGCGAGGCAGTACGGTCTGGGTAGATGCCAGCAAACGCGAGGATGATATCTTATTTCGGGTGCGCGATCGCGGCCGCGGTATTCCGGCCGATAAGCTAGAAAGCATTTTCGGACGCTTCCAACAGGTAGATGCTTCCGACTCGCGCGCCAAAGGCGGAACTGGCCTGGGTCTTGCTATCTGTCGGCAAATTGTCGAACGCCATCGCGGCCGCATTTGGGTCGAGAGCGAGTTGGGTCGAGGCAGTACGTTCTCCTTTACCATTCCTCAATCCCCATCCTCCAACTCGTAGTAGTTCTGTGATGACTGCTCCTCGACATATTGCCATCGTTGATGACGAAGCCGATATTCGCACCATTGCCGAATTGGGACTGACCATGACGACGCCGTGGCGAGTCTCGACGGCAGCCTCAGGACGCGAAGGCATTACCCAGGCGATCTCCGACAGTCCTGATGCCATCTTGCTCGACGTCATGATGCCCGAATTTGACGGACTGGCCACTATTGCCGAATTGCAGTCGAGCAATGCCACCAAGCACATTCCCATCATTTTGTTGACTGCCAAGGCTCAGGCCAGCGATCGCCGCCAGTACTACGCGGTTGGAGTCAAAGGCGTAATTACCAAGCCTTTCGATCCCACCACTCTTGCCAACCAAATCGCTGGCTTTTTAGGTTGGGACGATTTCGAATACAAGTAATTAGACAGTTACATCCCTCCAGCTCACAAATTCCTCAACATATCGGCGTATGCTGCCGGACAAACGGACCTCAAACGCATGGAAAACCAGTTGCGTGAGTTGCCTGGGGAAAGATGAGGAAGTGGAACTGTGACAGCAACTCCGCCGCCTGCGCGGTACATTCTGGTCATCGATCCAGAAGACGACTTGCGCCAAGTCATTGCTCTCAGCCTCGAAATATTCACAAACTGGATCATCACAGTAGCACCTGCAGGACATGAGGGTATCTCGTTAGCTCGTTCGCTCCAGCCCGACGCGATCTTGTTAAACATCAGCGTTCGCGAAGTCACTACTTTCTCGCGACTCAAAGCTCATCCGCAGACTCAATCGCTACCTATCATCGCCCTCGTTTATCGTCCGTTTCCCGAGGATCGCGCTCGACTCCTCGGCCAGGGATTCGCCGGAGCGATCGCCCTCCCCCTCGACACCTCAACGCTGCACCAACGCATTGCCGATATTTTGGGGTGGGCGTCACTCTGAGCGGCGATCGCGCCCGCAGGATGACGTGAAAAAAAGGGGCGGCACGCTCGCCACCCCTTTCAAAATCTGAACCGACGTTCGACCTAAGCCTTGACTCGAACTTTGGCAATGCGCACTTTTGTGGCCAAGCCAATAAATTCCAGAAATCGAATCGTCATCCAGGTAGCATCAATTTCCCACCACTTCAATCCGTGTCGGGCCGAATAAGGATAGGCGTGGTGATTATTGTGCCAACCTTCGCCATAAGCAAGCAGAGCTACCCACCAGCAGTTGGTCGATCCATCTTTCGATTCAAAGTTGCGATAGCCAAACTTGTGCGTAGCGCTGTTTACCAGCCACGTCGAATGGTAGACCATGATCAAGCGCACGAACACGCCCCATACGAGGAAACTCCATCCCCCCCACGCATAGAGAAGAATTGCCAGAATAACCTGCGGCAGCATGAAGTTCTTTCGCATGAACTCGTAGTAGGGATCGCCGTTCAGATCGGGAGTGTATTTCTTCAACTCTTCCGTCGGGGGTGGTTCATACGAAAGCCAACCCATGTGACTCCACCAGAATCCTCGATTGGAATCGTGGGGATCTTCCTCTGTATCTGAATACTTGTGGTGAATTCGGTGGATGGCGACCCACTCAGCCGGACTGCCTTCAGCCGTTAAACTACCCAACGTAGCCAAGACGTATTCGAACCACTTGGGAGTCGTAAAACTGCGATGGGTAATGAGGCGATGAAACCCTAGCGTGATCCCCAATCCACCTGTAATCCAGTGCAGGAGGACCGCCAAAGCAAGGGCCGACCAGCTAAAGGTGAAGGGACCAAACAGAGCGCCAGCATGGATGAACACCATAAAGGCAATGACTGTCCAATTGATGCTGCGGGGTTGGGCAAAAGATGCTGAGGTCATAAGCTTAGATGTCACGAACTATATCCTACCGATTTTTCAGGCACTTTACAAAGCTTTACCCGTTGAGAGGCGACTGATTGTCAGACCGATTAAATGATACCTTCACCGCGATCGACGCTCGCGTGCGCGTTAATTTTGAGCGAGTGTTGGCTGCCATGCGTCATCACAAAGTTGGCGCACATCACTTTAGCGGCGTGACAGGTTACGGCTACGACGATATGGGGCGCGACACGCTCGATCGCGTATTTGCCGACGTGATGGGGGCTGAAGCCGCGATCGTGAGGCTGCAATTCGTATCGGGGACGCACGCAATCGCCTGTGCCCTGTTCGGTTGTCTGCGTCCGGGAGACGAACTCTTGGCGGTGGCTGGCAAACCCTATGACACCCTCGAAGAAACCATCGGCTTGCGCGGCAGTGGCTCCGGTTCGCTTAGAGAGTTTGGCGTGTCATATCGTCAGCTCGATTTAACGTCCAGAGGGGCAGTAGACTGGCAAGCTCTGCCTGAGGCGATTCAACCCCAAACTCGCGTCATCCACATTCAGCGATCCTGTGGCTATGATTGGCGCGCGAGCATTTCGATAGAAGAGATTGAAAAAATCGTCGCGATTGCGAAAGTCCGCAACCCAGGCGCGATCGTGTTTGTCGACAACTGCTACGGCGAGTTCGTCGAAACCTCCGAGCCTTGTGATGTTGGGGCTGACCTAATCGCGGGTTCGCTGATCAAAAATCCTGGCGGTACGCTAGCACCCGCGGGTGGCTACGTTGCTGGCCGTCAAGACTTGGTGGAACGAGCTGCCTGTCGATTAACAGCTCCGGGCATTGGCAGCAAAGGCGGCGCAACGTTCGATCAAAATCGCTTGCTGTTCCAGGGGTTGTTTCTGGCCCCACAGATGGTGGGTGAAGCGGTTAAGATTGCTCATCTCGCTGCTCAGACATTTCAAGATTTGGGCTACAAAGTTTCTCCATCCCCTGGAACGCCGCGCACGGATATTATTCAGGCGATCGCCCTTGGCTCTCCCGAAAAACTTCAGGCCTTCTGTCGCGCCATTCAAAGTTGTTCCCCTATCGACGCTTACGTCAGTCCTGAACCCGAGCAGATCGCAGGCTACGCCGACGCGGTCATCATGGCAGGAGGAACATTCATTCAAGGAAGCAGCATTGAACTGTCTGCCGATGGGCCTCTGCGGTCTCCCTACATTGCGTTTTTGCAAGGGGGGATGCACTTGAGTCACGGGGCGATCGCGATCGAAGCTGCCGCTGCTGCCATCGAGAAGTTCTCCTCAGACGACTAAAGTTTACGACACTCATCGTTGTTGACTATTCGTTCCAGAATATCTATGATGGTTACAAGTCGTTTTCGACTCATATTGAATGGCTCGGCCCAAATCATTCGATCGCGAGGACGTTCTTGAGAAGGCAATGGATACCTTCTGGGAACGAGGTTATGAAGCGACTTCGATTCAAGATTTGGTCGAGTGCATGGGCATCAACCGGGGCAGTCTCTATGACACCTTCGGAGATAAGCGCGGACTGTTCCAGGCTGCGATCGCCTTTTACGACAATAAAGTCGTGCGCAAAGCGATCGCGCATTTGGAGGCCCCTGGAGCATCTAAGCAGGCCATCGTGGATCATTTCCAAGGGTTGGCTGCTCCTGAAGATGCGGACTGTCGCGGCTGCTTGATCACTAATGCAGCCGTCGAGATCGGGATTCGCGACCCCGATCTGCATCGTCAAATCGTCGCAAACTGGCAGCGGGTCGAAGATGCATTCTTCAAAGCCCTAACGCGAGCGCAAGACAAAGGCGAAGTCGCCGCCGAAGTCGATACGCGATCGCTGGCACGCTATTTCACCTGCGTTATGCAGGGTTTGCGCGTGATGTCAAAACTGCGACCCGATCCAATCGTGTTGCAAAGCATCGTGACGGTTACCCTATCCACCTTGCAAGCCCCCGAGGCTTAATTTTTTTTGCCTCAATTCTAGAACGAACGTTCAATTCAAGGAGAAAAACCGATGAGCCTCACTCAAGAGCTGGCCGATTTTCAGAACCGCTTTCGCGCGAACCAAGATCCAGGCATCCTCGCCACTATGCAGGCAGCTACCGACGATCTAGAGCAGTCGGGCATTGTGGACCGTACCCTAAAAGTCGGAGATCCAATCCCTAATTTCGAGCTACCTGATGTCAAAGGCGATCGGGTGGAATTGCGATCGCTCCTCCAAAACGGCCCAGTGGTGCTATCGTTCTACCGAGGTGGCTGGTGCCCCTACTGCAATTTGGAGTTGCGCGCGCTGCAAGGCATTCTGCCCCAGTTAACCGCTGCAGGAACCACTCTGGTAGCCGTTTCGCCTGAGACTCCTGACAACTCCCTTACGACTACCGAGAAAAACGAGTTGAGCTATCCCGTGCTCAGCGATGTCGGAAACAAAGTGGCACGAGAATTTGGCCTCGTCTTCACACTCCCTGAAACCTTGCGCCCGCTGTACGCAGAGTGGGGGATCGATATTCCCGCTCACAACGGCGACGATCGCTTTGAGCTCCCCGTACCGGCTACGTACGTTATCGCTCCGGACGGTCGCGTCGTGCTTGCCTTTGCTCATGCAGATTACACTCAACGTCTCGATCCCGAGGCAATCCTAACTGCGTTGGGACAGTTGCAGGTTCCTGCTTGAAGCCGTATCCGGGCGGTGGTGATACTGTTGCCCGCAGTCCAGTTCACTCTTTTGCTATGGAGATTTTGCTCGTGGCTCACACTCCTCACACTTTTACCGACACCACTTTTGCTGAAGAAGTCCTGAATAGTTCTCAACCTGTATTGGTGGACTTTTGGGCACCTTGGTGCGGTCCTTGCCGTTTTGTCGGCCCTGTAGTTGACGAACTGGCTCGCGAGTATGGCGATCGCGTCAAGGTCGGCAAGGTCAACATCGACGAAAACGAGGCTCTTGCCTTTCGGTACGACATTATGTCCATTCCAGCCCTGGTGATGTTCAAGGACGGTCGTCCCATTTCCAAACAAGTGGGCGTCATCCCGAAAGAAACCTTAGTAGAGCAGCTCGATGCGGCGATCGCTGACACACCTAAAGCTGCATAGTTCTGAACTGTACCTCTCTGCTGAGAGGACGTTCCAACAGCATCCATGCTGCGTTTGAGATACGAGTTGGGTTGGCGGCATCGTTTGTCAGCCCGCTCGCGCTGTACTAGTCTCGGGGTGCGAGCTTCAGTTAGAAGATCGCTAGAGTCAAGGGTAGAAGAACTTTAATGGATTGAGCTGAATGATGGCCTGTAGCCACAGAAGAAAGAACCGTGCTGGAGGCAATCGAGCGTCAGATAATAGTGTGGCCCTCCGTGCAAAGGCTATTGCTATCCTTCAAGCCGTTGAGGATGGAGTAACGTATGGGTCATACACTTTGAGTTCTAGTTGAGGGTGATGCGGACGACGATTGCGATCGCTCTCTCGTCCTGCGCGACGATAAGAAGCTAGACCGGCTGGCAGAAGCCCTTGGGATCGCGAAATTCACCGACCTGCTCGATTTTCCGTGTTGGCTGAAGCATACGGAAGGGATAGCGAACCCAACTCTATCGACGCTCGGGAAGCCATCGATACCCTCTCTGCGTTTATTACCGCCATTCGCGACGGCCACAAAGCGTATTCCTCCAGCCGCAGCGATGATGTTCTGCAAGAACTCGAGGATTACCGGGAAAAATGTAACCAGGCACTTGCTCGATGTTTGAAGGTGCGGTTCTCGGCTATCCCTTGATAGACAACCGCGATTGCTCGCTCAATTTGCTGAGTCAGCATCTGAATTGAATTGCGAACTACTTTCTCTCCATATGGCTGCCGTCAGATACGCAGGACTGTCATCGTGTTCCCAAAAATATCTACCCTCAGTGCTTCCCTGTTGCTTTGCCTCGCCGTGCCCAGTGTTGCCTTAGCAGCGACTTGGGAAGAACTCTACAGCTCTAAGTCGACAGAGGCTGAAGCGCGGGTCGAACTCAAGGAATATAGCTTTAGGAAGCGTTTGACCGTCGGCGAAAAAATTATGGGCACTTCGATTAATTAACCAAGCTGCTTCTGGAAGAGCAAAAAGAAACCTATCTTGAACAGAACTTATACGATATTCGCTATTGTTAATAAATTGGCTTTGTTTTAAAGCAATAGCCTCATCAAGTTTCAAGGATAGGCACTAAGATGCTCTATCGCGCTGCTTGAAACTCCAGAAATACATACCTCTTTATATTGTATGCTAGGTTCTTTAAGCCAATATTTGCTTCCGCTCTGGCTTTCCCGATTGAACGCATAAGTTTCCCACCCATACTCATAACCCAGTCTCCAAATACATGCTCTACTTTTGCTCTGACCTTTGACTTCTCGCGATTACTTTCCTTTTGCTTCTCACTTAATGGACGATTGCGATACGCACGCTCGTGAATTTCACTCTCAAATCCAATCGTCTCTAATACCCATTCAATGT
>JBCBVC010000074.1:0-20494 GCA_039817845.1 Cyanobacteria bacterium J06642_2 | reverse complement strand
AGCCTGAGCCTATCCCAGCTACATTTCTTGTTTCCTTGCTCCACAAGGTTCTCCTGACAGGGTTTTCGATCTACTGAAGTAATATAAATTGAGGCTGGTTTGCTCTGAGAGATCTCCCTAGGGATTAAGCAAGCTAGCCAGTGCGATCTGACAACGATGCTGATGATGAGGATATTAAAGCTGACGCAAATGGGTTAGAGCCTACGGGAATCGGTTGCAAGATGGAGCGATACGCATCAATTGCCTCGGAGAAGGAGTGAATCTTACGGTGTGTCTGACGTTGCAAACTGCCTGTCAGTCGATGCCAGACAATAAAGGAATAAGCTACGTATAGCAACATCCAGTGACGCGTCAGGCTACGAACTGAATCGAAGCGATATTCACTTAGGTTCAGTAGCGAGCGAGCTGCATGATAGAACTCCCGCACGCGGTCTCGCTGAGTGTAGGTTGCCCACATCCATTCCGGACTGAATGCGCGTGTCGCGCAGTTGGTCATGAGATAAGTAATTTCGGTTGCAGCAGCAGGAATGGGAGCATTGAGAGAGATAAGTCCCCAATGCTTATCGTCGGTTCCATTTAGAACGAATTGCAGTGTTGTGGTCCACCGCGGCCCCGTCTCAGCTACAGTCGGAGCCCGAGCAACTTCTTGGATGGGGACCCACATTAGAGGTGGAATCTGAGAGACGATATCGCGCAGGAGTCCGTGCTTCAATTCGGATTGACCTAGAAGGTAGCACGCAACTTGAGATGTGCTGGAAAGTGCTCCGACATAATTCAGTTCGCGGCTGCGTAGGGCAGCCAAGAACCCTGCATCCATACTGTACGGCTTGCTTAGTACAACTGCTCCAGGGCGATGCTTGCGCTCCATGCAGCGATCGACGAGTTTCAACACGAGCTCAGGACGGACTTCCTCTGAGGCACGAAAGTCGGTCGAACTTTCTAAGGGAGGATACTCGGCTACAATCAAATCCAACGGAAAATTGCGCACGCCATCGAATAAGTGTGTTGCATACAAAACACCTCTGGTTTTGATATTTTCATGGTGCACGTGTTGCCGTTCTATATCAGATGCAACGGCAGCGCTGTCAGGTTGACTCGAATCATCAACGATTAGCGTAAATCCGCGTTGAGGCCTAGTTTGCCTACAGGAATACATAGCAGCGATGCGGATCTCATTTAACGCCTCCGCATTCCAAGGCGCATGACGCAAAAAATGACGCAAACCGCTATAGTGACCGTTGCTCTGATTTGTAACCAATCGGGCAACGCGATCGCGGTAACGTTCGTTCAACAATGCCGCTAAGTAGGTACGAAATGCCTTTTGCTGTGCCTGTCGTCGAAACACTCCATCAAAACGCCCGCACCAGGTTTCACACGATCTAGGCAGTGGTATTGGCGTTAACTTTGCCACAATTACAAATTCCTTTCTCAGCTATAAGATTTAACAAAAACACAAGCATGAAGAACGCGCATCAAGCCAGACAAAATCGGAATACGAGCTGTAGGCACAAGCACGCAGAATAATTCTATAAGAAATGAGCGTTCTGACGATGCTATCCATACAACAATCTCAAAATCTATCTCGCCTTGAAAATGTCGAACTTAACTCCTGAGAACCGAGCTGAAGAACAAAATCACCAGTCGCAGTCCAGTTCACCTTCTTACGTCATAGACTGCTCAACTCCTTCTACATAATCTAGTCATTACATTGTGAAAATGTTGTGAAACCTAATTCTCATGTTTAATCTAGCACCATAAAGGTTGGGATGAAGGTGTCAAAAATACTGATTTTTATACGAAGATATTAACTAAAAAATCTGAGTGATTTCTTGCCTGACGAATATCATGAGTAAGCTTTAGATAGACGTAAAAGCCTTGCATACTAAGATTTTGAGCTTGATTTCTGATTCCTTTTTTAAAGAATGCTATTAGCTTACTATTTGCCTAAATTTGACTTAGGTAACACAGCTGAATAAATCAAGCAGAGCTCATCAATGTTAATCTAAAATGATTGCCTGGCCTACATTTCAGCAGCTTTTTGTTGTCTTCATTCAACGAGCGTTCAAAATTGAATGTGCCAGGCTTAGATCCTGGCTCAAACTTCGGTCAGGGCTTTGTTCTCTGAAGACAAGAAAGTACCTCTGTCAAGTCATGTTTTATTTTGCTTGTCCTATTTTTAACTAGATCGAGTCTTCTATTTTGGACTAAAAATCAGAATAAGCACGCAGACTGGCCGAGCGAGACGTACTACCTATGACTTTGTGCGTACAGAAATAGCCTGAAAATATAATGTAGAGGTTGTCAACAGAATTAGTGATATCCTCTACTGCCTAGGTCTTCATTGAGTGAATGAATCGATTGATATTGCTGCCATTCAGCCATTTTTAGTGACGCTAATAACCCAAGGTTGAGGAAACCCCGTCAAATTCATCCGAAATCTTACATGCAATATTCGAGATTGCTAACGCAAATAATCAAAATATCTAGCCTAGCCACTCTGTAGCAAAGAGCTTGAGATTCTCAACCAGACGCGTAGGCATGATGCCTGTTCAACAAGGTCGGTTGTGAACAGTTGAAACCACTTAGAGTCTTCGCTAAGGTTGAGTCGTCAGCTACACGCTATATATAGCGTGAAGGAGCGATCGCCGTGATGTCTCTACCGACTAATCCATCTCGATCCGTTTGTGCTGTCTTTGCCCGCCAGTTTTCCCTTGCCGAATGGAAACATTTGCAATCACCCGCCAGCGCGGCTCGTTTTATCCGAGCTGTCGACCGACACTTGCACGATCTCATTAGCAATCTTGCTAGCCAGTCAGGCTGTTCAGCTGTGCCGAGCTGGCAATATCAGCTGTGGCCGCGCGAGCTTACTGTCGCTATCGCGGCTGATACCGTGCCCCAGCTTTCTGCCTTGGAAGGGTTTGATGCTTTTGAGCTTCGTCAGAATCTCAGTCGTGTCATCGAGACCTTGCTGCAAGAGCACGAGTTTCCCGAGACGCCGTCCCGAGCCATTCCCGCTTCAGCTGTGTCATGAGCGCGTTACTCGTCAAGAGGCCGCCACTAGCGCAGGGGCTGGTAAGGACTGAAAGGTCAGATTGGTATCGTCGTCAGCATCAACAATAATAGTGTCTCCTTCGTTGTAATCGCCGCGCAGGATGCCCTTGGCGATCGCGTTTTCCACTTCTCGCTGCAAGGCGCGTTTGAGCGGCCGTGCCCCGTATGTGGGATCGTAACCAGCTGCCGTTACCACGTCGATGGCTTCGTCAGAGAGTTTGAGGCTGATGTGGCGCTCGGCTAAGCGCTGTCGCAGTCCTTGAACTTGGAGTTTGACAATATCGCGTAGCTGTTCTTTAGAGAGGCTGTGGAAGATGACAATTTCATCAAGCCGATTGAGAAATTCGGGGCGGAAGCTAGTGCGCATCATGTCCATAACGCGATCGCGCATTTCGGCGTAACGACTGTCATCCCCGGCGAATTCGAGGATGAATTGCGAGCCGATGTTGCTCGTCATAATAATGATGGCGTTTTTGAAATCGATCGTGCGTCCTTGCGAGTCCGTAATGCGTCCGTCATCGAGAATTTGCAACATGATGTTGAACACGTCGGGATGAGCTTTCTCGATCTCGTCGAACAAGATGACCGAATAGGGTCGCCGCCGCACGGCTTCTGTAAGCTGACCGCCCTCGTCATAGCCGACATAGCCAGGAGGCGCTCCGATCAGGCGCGACACGGCGTGTTTTTCCATGTACTCGGACATATCGATGCGCACCATGGCTTCATCTGTGTCAAATAGATAAGTTGCCAAGGCTTTCGCTAATTCAGTTTTGCCTACACCTGTCGGTCCCAAAAAGATGAAGCTGGCAATAGGACGATTGGGATCGGCTAACCCAGCGCGCGAGCGCTGAATCGCGTCGGCTACTACCGTCACAGCCTCATCTTGACCGATGACGAGATCGTGCAACTCGTCTGCCAAATTAAGCAGCTTGGCTTTTTCTGATTCCACCAATTTGCTCAAGGGAATGCCCGTCCATTTCGAGATAATCTCGGCAATGTCCGATTCAGTTACTTCTTCCCGTAGCAGGGTTCGTCCGGTGGTTTGGGCGTCGTCCAAACTCGACTCTGCCGTTCTTAGCTGCAGTTGCAACTCAGTCAGCTTGCCATATTTCAACTCGGCCGCACGATTCAGGTCGTAGCTGCGTTCGGCCTGCTGAATTTCGACGTTGGCTCGGTCAATTTCCTCTTTCAGGGTTTGAATACGATCGAGGTTCTGCTTCTCCGATTGCCATTGGGCGTTAAGACTGGTTTGATCCTCTTTTAGATCGGCCAGCTCTTTATCCAGACGCTCTAAGCGCTCTTTTGAGGCCGCATCGCTTTCTTTGGTTAATGACAGCCGCTCCATTTCCAATTGCAGGATCTTGCGATCGATTTCGTCCAGTTCTTCCGGTTTGGACGTAATCTCCATTTTCAAGCGTGCGGCCGCCTCATCGACTAAATCGATCGCCTTATCAGGCAAGAAGCGATCGCTAATGTACCGGTTCGACAACCCGGCGGCAGCGACTAAAGCGTTATCCGCAATCCTGACCCCGTGATGGACTTCATACCGTTCTTTCAAACCGCGCAGAATAGAAATCGTATCGGCGACTGAAGGTTGATCCACCAACACTTGTTGAAAGCGACGTTCCAGGGCGGCATCTTTCTCGATGTGTTGGCGATATTCGTCTAGCGTTGTCGCACCGATGCAGCGCAATTCCCCCCGCGCCAGCATGGGTTTGAGTAAATTTCCAGCATCCATCGCTCCTTGGGTTGCCCCCGCTCCGACGACGGTATGAATTTCGTCAATAAACAGTACGATCGCGCCGTCTGACTCGGTTACTTCTTTCAGGACAGCTTTGAGGCGTTCCTCAAACTCGCCGCGATATTTAGCCCCCGCGATGAGCGCTCCCAAGTCCAGCGAAATCAGCTTGCGATCGCGAAGCGAATCGGGCACGTCACCGCTGACAATGCGCTGAGCCAAGCCTTCTGCGATCGCGGTCTTACCTACTCCTGGTTCGCCAATCAGTACGGGATTATTTTTAGTGCGTCGCGACAGGATTTGAATGGCCCGCCGGATTTCGTCGTCCCGTCCGATGACCGGATCGAGCTTGCCTTCGCGGGCCAAATCGGTCAAATCGCGGCCGAAGCGTTCTAACGACTCGTATTTACCTTCGGGATTTTGGTCGGTCACTTTATGGCTGCCGCGGACCTGTTCGACGATGGCCTTGAGCTTTTTCTCCGTGAGGCCAAACTCGCGCAACAAAGCCTGGCCGAAGCGTTCATCTTTGCAAAAGCCAAGAATGAGATGCTCGATTGAGATGTAGTCGTCTTCAAACTGTTGGCGAAATGCCTCCGCGCGATCGAGTAACTGATCGAGACTGCGGCCCAGATACACTGAGCCGCTTCCCCCAGATACCTGCGGCTGTCGCTTCAAAAAGTCATCGACGCGATCTCGCAGCTTGCCAACACCGACATCCGCCTTCTGGAAAATGCTGGCTGCCAACCCATCCTGCTCGATCAGCGCTTTGAATAGGTGTTCGCTCTCGATTTGTTGATGTTGGAGCGATCGCGCAATATCGGGCGTCCGGACGATGGCGGCCCAGGCTTTTTCGGTGAATTGATTGGGGTTGCTCGGCTGCATGATGGATCTCCGGTATCGGTACTACCGATAACTCGTGGGGGGTCTGTGGGTAGGATATGGCAACTTGCCTATTTCAATATTAGGCAGCAGTTTCGAACCTGAGGATCGGTTCATTACCCTTGCTATAGCGATATTGCCGATCTGTTGTCACCTGCCAGCATGGCAGGCAATGTGCAATGGAGCCTGGCTGGAGCGAGTCCGTCGAGCTTCTACTGAGTATCAGATTGCACCAGAGATGGGGTTATCTGTCACAATAAGCTATCGATTTGGTCGTGCAGTTTCCGTTTTCCGTGCCGCGATCTGATGCAATGTATGGCCTTTCAACCATCCGACCGCCCCGTCTCCAGTGCGGCAGAACTGCGCGATCGCTACGCTGCCGGAGAGCGAGAATTTAGTCGCGCCAAGCTTTGGGGTGCGTCACTAGGTGAGTTGGATCTGATGCGGGCTAATCTTGCTGGTGCTTACTTAAGCGGAGCGGATCTCAGTACCAGTTCACTCGATTGCGCCGATCTTTGCCGCGCCGACTTGGTTGCCGCGCACTTGTTTGGTGCGTCTCTCAGCGGTGCCCGCCTGACTGGGGCTAATCTCAGCAGTGCTGATTTGGGTGGAGCCAAGCTGTGGGGAGTAAACCTCAACTATGCCAACTTGATTGCGGCTCGACTGGTTGGGGCGTACCTGCGCGAGTCAACCTTAATGGGGGCGAAGCTTTGGCAGGCTGATATGAGCTACGCTGATTTGACCTACACCACATTTGCCGGAGCCAAACTCAAGGAAAGCGTGTTGGTTCGGGCCAAACTTTATGGCGCAGATTTTCGGGCAACGACTCTCGATGGCGCGCTGCTGACCGGCGCTTACTACAGCGAAGACACGCTGTTTCCCAACAATTTCAACCCGGCTACGGCGGGCATGCAGTTTGTTGACTAGCTCAGAGACACGGTAGGTGAAGTTGCAGGTAGAACTCTACCGATACTAATGGGACTCAATCCTCGTCACCTGTGCCACCAGCTAAACCATGCTGACGATACAGCTCAATCGTTGGCAGGTTGCAGGGAGGGCGGTGAAGAAGCTGTTTTCGATCGCGATCGCTATCCGTTTCTAGTCGAGGGTGAAGCCGGCCATGAGTGCTTCCGATTCTTCGGCCGCAGCAGTCTGCGTGTTCAATCCGAGGCGTTCTAGAACTTCAGTATCCAGGGCACTAACAAAACTCTGTACGATCGCCGAACATTGCGAGATAAAATCCCCCATCCACCGTCGGCACCAATATAGTTCGAGAGCGCTGATGGCTTCGCTAGGACTTCCGGTATATTGCATGCGTCCAGAACGCTGAATTTCGAACTTGTGCAGCCATTCAAACTGAGGTCGGGAAGCCTGTAAATAGGTCGAAGTTACGCCACCCAAATAGAGAATACCGATCTCGCAAATGTGGTTGCAGAGCTTCGACAACTCGCCAGCAGTGAGATCGGACACTCCGTTGAGTCCGCTGCTGGGAGCCCCTTCTGAGCCACCTGTTTGAGTTGCTTCGCCCGAGCCTTTACCGGGCTCCTGTTGACCCCTCAAAATCTCGAAGATTTGTTGCTCGACCTCAAGCAATTGCTCTGTGCCAGATGAACTTCGCGAAGCCAACATCTTGTGCCAACGGACGAGAAGCTCTAGCTTACGAGCCTTCTCTATGCGCTCGGTTTCGCTAGGGTAGACTCGCTCCAACTGCTCTTCCAAAGAATCTGACGCGTCTACACTTGCACCGCTGCCAACGCCAATCTCGCGCAAGCCATCTTTGTGCTGGCATAGCTCCTGGATGTAATCGCTGGTAAGAGGCGAAACCTTAGTCTGCGTCATAGCTAAACCCGTCCTGTAAGATCCGCGCGACAAATGATTCATGAACTGAACAGTCAGGTGGTCGTAGCCGACCGCTCTACCTCGATGCAGACTGGCTGCCCTCGCTCAAAGAGTGATTCGTGTAAGTCAATTAGTACGCGAATTCCATTCTCAGGGGCGTGGCCATACGCACACCTAACTCAGGTGGATGCCGCACATGCCTTGCCTAATCGTAAGAATTCCCCAAAGGATTTAGCAGCATATCGCCCCCTAATATGAATAATTGTAAAAAATATGAGAGATTTGCCTTTGGATGTCTTCCTGATGCGTAGCTGCTCGCGAAGCGATTTTGAAGATCGAGAAGCTGAGATGCTCTTTCAGGCTCAGTCAGGGCGCAGTCTGTCCGTTCGCGTGAGTCAAGAGCGATTATGAGAAATATTAACTTTGTTAAGAGGGTGTCAGGTTCAAAAGACGATGAGGGTAAACAAGTATTGTGAAGTCGCGCTTTTTTGTTAGCGTCCGAAATCACGAAGCCGTACTTTGTAAAGTTTCGCAGTCAATGTTGGCATCATAAGTTGTAGTTCTTCATTACACTGCCTGCGCAGTTCGGTATGAACAGACGCAACACGTATGTATTCTATGCTGCTGCTAAGGTCGCATGTTCCTTGTCGTTTGTAAGAGAGTTCTCAGTCCATGACGTTTACGCCAGCACAGCCAATCGCTCCTAGCGCTCCGGTTGCAGCCGGGCGGCTTCCTCATAAAACTGTACACGCACTGCGTAAAAGGTTTCCGAAGAAACATTCTCACTACAACTTGGCCGACTTCCTCGCTTTCGACACTGATGATGGAACGATCTCGGACTGGAATGAATCTCGGACGATTTTGACTAGCGAAGATTTTATCGTTGGCTTGATCGAGGGATTGGAGGAAGAGGTCGGCAGCGCATCTGCTGTCGTGATGTACAACATTGGATGCGAGTGGGGCAAGCGCGATGCCAAATTTTTCCAAACTTGGTACGAGCGCGAATACGAGCGCGATATTTATCAAAGCAACCTGAAGTTTTTGCTAGAAGCTTGGTGGTGGCCCTTCACCTCGCAAGGTTGGGGTAACTGGGAGCTAGACCTGAGCGAGCAGAAGAACGGCTTCATGTTCGTCAACATCTTCGATTCTGCGGTGGCTCGAACCTTGGGCGACGTAGGCAAGCCCGTTTGTCACATATATGCAGGTCTGTTTTCTGGCTTCTTTACTGGTTTCGTGAAAAAGTCCTTGAGCTGCATTGAGATTCAGTGCTACGCCATGGGCGAAACCTACTGCAAGTTTTTACTGGGCAAGCAAGATCGCATTGATGCTGCCACGTTTTGGCATAACGAAGGCGCTACGGCTCGCGATATCGAAAAGCGGTTGACAAATGGGGAGTATTTGGGATGAGCAACACTTCCTTCTGGCAGTGTGTCAGCGTCGCCGAATTCTGCAGTCGTTGCAATTGGGAGGGCGCGATCGCTGCTCCTGCGGACGCGGAGATTTCGGTAAGTGACACAGTATTTGCGGCGATAGGAAGCAGTCGTCAACTCGGCGATCGCGAATTGCTGTGTTTGTCAGTCCGCGATTTCTTCGGCACGCTCAACTGGAAGGACGTTCCCGCCATTGCTCCCAAAGGTCAGTTCGCTACTGGTAGCGCCGTCTCGCCGCTGACGTTATCCGTCAGTCATTTCATCCAATGCATCGATTGGGAAGGCATGCCTGAGGTGGGGGCAACCCCACTTACGGTCAAAGGCTCGAAACCACCTGCCGATACCAGTATGAGTGCAACCGATTTCCAAGACTTATTCTAGAGGCCGGTCATGTATCCCGAACTGCAAACTCTACTTTATGCGGCGGAAGAACGCTACCTGCTAGATGGCGACATCGAGCAATTCCGCCAGCTCTTGCAATCATTTCAAGCGCGCATGCAGGCTTACGAAGCGCTGCGCGACAACGAAAGCGCTATCTTTCAGCGCGTTGCCAATCAACTGTCGGAAGCTTATCCCAAGGAAAAGCCCGAGCGCTTGGAGCGCGCCCTCAAACACTGGATTGCCGCTATGCGTTTTTGTGGGATGGCCTTGCTGCTTAATAACCCGGAGTATCTGGATCGCCATTTGCTGGAGTGGTTGACCGACCAAGTCGCCGCTCATCAGATGCAAACGATTGAAAGTACGCTGCATCAACTGCTAGAACCTCGACTGCGCAAGGTGTTGAGCCGGGAGCAGTGGGAGATATTTCAACCCTTTGTCGAACAAGTGCAGCAGGCGCTACTAAGCCCTGCCCTCGCGCGCTAGCTGGCGCGTCTTTCGAGATGCACGGCCATCTCTACCGTTTATCGATCGCAGGAGAACCTTCATGATTGCCGTTACCGATCTCATTCAAAGTAGCTATTTACCCGGCAATTACTACGCTCCGGATGTTTACGTCCAGGGAGACTTTGAAGCAGGTCTGATTGAAAACCGTCAGGGCCATCGCTTGTTAGCGCTTCCGGAAGCGTTCTTGCAATCGATCTATGCGGGACTTGAAGATGAAATTGGTCCGGCCGCAGGACTGGTATTGTTTCGCTGCGGTCACTGGTGGGGCAAGAGCTTCTATCGTCGATTTATCGGCGAAATGAATGAGTACTACAACAAGCCCATTGCCGATATGGAAATGGTGGAACTGTTGCAGTGCATGAAACAGTGCTGGAAAGCTCACGGATGGGGCAAATTCGACCTCAATTTGAACCACTTTCAGCAGGGTTTTTTGGTGGCCAAAACGCAGAATTCGACTTTTGCCAAATCGGCGAAACAAGATTCGCGCCCCATGTGCTTTGCGGAAGCTGGAATTCTCAGCGCTTTTTTCAGTCAGTTAACCGGTCGTAATTTGCACTGCGTCCAAACGCAATGCGAGTCGATGGGCGCTGAATGCAATTATTTCGTGTTAGGTCTGCCGGAGCGATTGATGCCAGCCGAAGCTGGAGTGGAAGAAAAGGAAACTCACTCTGCCATTATGGCCCGCCTATGTCCGCAGCAGCAGGCCAGCACGGACGAAGAGTTATCATCCGAGGCTCTGTTTTAATCCGTCGTTCAGTTCGTCGTTGAGAGGACGTGGTCGTGGCCAAGATCGTCAAGCTCGAACCCATCGCTACCGAAACATCTGTCAAAACTAACACCACGTTACTGTCGGTGTTGCTTGAAAACGATCTCAGCGTCATGCAGGAATGCAACGGGCGCGGTCGCTGCGCTACCTGCCACGTTTACATTCAATCGGGAGCTGAAAGTCTTTCGCCCATTCAGCGACGCGAGCAGCGTACGTTGGAAGTGATTTCCACCTGTGGCAAAAACTCAAGACTAGCCTGTCAGACTCGAGTCCTCGGCGAAGGCGTCACTGTCGAACTGCCTTCGGGGATGTACGTCAACGCGATCGACGATATTGAATCGCTTATCGGCCGCCGTGCCCAGCAAGACATTCTCGACCCGCTCACGGGCAAAGTGCTTGTGGAAGAAGACAAACTGATCACTCGTTCGATCGTCCGTCAGTTAGCAGACGCCCAGGCAGAAGCAGGTAGATTATTAGCCCAAACCGAAGTAGCTTAAGTCACCCTTAGATTGTGGAGAAACCCTGACGATGTTGAACACGGTCAATCAACTCAGCCGCGAAGTGGATGGCCGCTACGCTACTGCCGAGGAGTTGCAAGATATTAAAGACTATTTGGCAACTGCCGATCGCCGCATCAGCACCTACAAAAAAATTCGCGATGCCGAACAGCGCATTGTCGATGAGATCGAGACTCGCCTGTTAGATGAGGATGCCTATATCTTTCGCAAAGGCTCGAAAGACGTGACGGGCAACTATCAATACGACACGAAAAATATTCTGCGGTGTGCGGCAGCGGCAGTGTTGATGGATACACTCGATCGCCTGCGAGACGATATCTTGCTGTGGCAAGTCACTATTGTCAAAGCTTTCAAGGTCGAGCACCTAGCCTACCGCACGTATCAACTCATGCCTGACGTGATGCGGCAATATCTGGACGATGAAGAAATGAAGCTCGTCATGCCCGCTCTCTATCTCAACCAGACTATTTTTGACGGCTAACCCCTGTCGCGATCGCAGGCAGATCGAGCGAAATTGTCATTCTGTGCCAGTAAGCTCGTGCTGCTCGATACATGCTGTGGACGGTCTTCAAACCCTTTGGCTTCTGGCCGGGCAAATGCCTTACCCTTCTGTACTCTCGACCTTTTTACCAATTGCTCGCACTCCAAGGAGTTTTTTCGCATGCAACGACCGCCCGTATCATCATCAAAATCAACGCACTGGTTGGACATCACCGAAATTTTGTCGGCTGTTGGCGCAACCGGAGGCACGGCAATTGCAATTGCAACTCAACAAATTGCCTACGTCGCAGCACCGCTGACTCTCTCAGTGGTCCTCAATTTAATCAATCGCAATCGCCTGCTCGCACAAATCAATCAGAACTCGCAGACGCGTTTTGCCGTACTCACGGAAGAATTGAACCAGACTTCATCCGTCCTCGGTCGCGAGCTCGACCAGCAGCGAACCTTTGTGAAAAATCTGAACGAGCGACATCAGCAAACTACGGAATCGGTGAAATGCTTACGGGCGATCGCCAACTGCACGCAAGCCGCCAATGCCGATCGCGCTGACGACCAGGTTTACTATCTGCGTGGTATCAGTCACCATCGCTTAGGTGACTACCAAGAAGCCATTGAAGACTATACCTCGGCAATTGAACATAACAGCAAATATGCGAAAGCCCATTTCAACCGCGGTATTGCCAACGGCCACGTCGGCGACAAGCGTAGCGCCGTGCAAGATTTACGCGCTGCAGCCAAGTTCTTCTTTGAAGATGGCGATGTAGACAACTATCAAAAAGCTAGAGATTTGAGTCGTGATTTCCACGATATGTCTCCCCTGGATTCTCAAACTGAGTTAATAACGCGAGGGGAGATCCGAGAAGAGGAGCGAGAAGAAGAAGAAGGACTCGTTATCGATGGCTTCTTAGGCTAAAAGATTACTTTTCTCAGCCAAATCTAGTCCCCTACTCTTACCAAGCCGAGTGGCAGAAATGCCACTCGGTATCTACTTAAAATTTACTTCTTAAAATATAAGACATCGAGAATTTACGCACTAAAAATACTTCTAAAGATGATTTGTAAATATATGTATATAAAGATATCTCTCCGTGGCACTTTGGGAAAGATTTACACAGGAATGAAGAGCTTTGGGATGGGATATTCAAATGTCTGTAGTTCGAGGCGCCCACACCAATTTTAGGAGTGCGATCGGGGAGAGCATCGTGCGTTCTAGCATCGACCGTCAGTGGCCAGATGTCATCTTGACGAGAGCTGCTTTCCTCGGTATCGATCTGAAGAATTCTCAGCTCCAACGAGCTGACTTGCGCGAAGCTGACTTGATTGCGACTTGTCTCGAGCGAGTTGACCTCGCTGGTGCAGATTTGAGCGGTGCAAGCTTAATGGCAGCCGACTTGCGCAGTGCAAATTTGCGTGGTGCCAATCTGACCAATGTCTTTGCCATTTCGGCCTGTTTCTATGGCACTGATTTGCGGGACGCACAATTGGATGGTGCCCACTTGTTTGGTTCATATTATGACGAAGACACTCGTTTCTCAATGGATTTCAATCCAACGATGGCGGGAATGTTGCTCAGCCCAACTTGGACTAAGCCAACGGTCAAACCCCAACAAACGGCTTCCATTCAAGCGAAATATCAAGCAGGGCACCGCCACTTTAAGTTTGCACGCTTGGCTCAGGGGAATTACCAAGGGATCGAATTGGCAAACGCCGATCTGGGTGGAGCAGAACTCAGTCGAGCCAATCTCAGCCAGGCCCAGCTAGACGGCATCAATCTCAATGGAGCTGGATTGCGAAACGCCAACCTCAGCCAGTCTAGTTTGCGAGGGGCCACGCTCATGGGTGCTTATCTCAAAGGTGCGAACTTGAGCGGAGCCGATCTGCGGCAGGCACGGTTAGTGTCGACTTGTCTCTATGATGCCGATCTGCGCGGAGCTCGCTTGGATGGCGCGACATGTCTGGGTGCTCTCTACAACGAACGCACGAGCTTTGACTCCGGCATCAATCCGGTCAGGCTTGGAATGCGCACGACCTAGAACAGTTGGACTGTCAGACTCCTACCCTGCCTATGGATAGGAATGCCGTCAAAGGCAACAGTAATTTGCCCCACGTTACTCATTCATCACGCTCAATTTCTATCCGTGAGGTATCTCCATGTCGAATGCAGTGATTCAACGAGAAATCGATAAGGCCGATGTCGTCGGTCAGTTTCTCGGTAACGATCAGCTCGCGCTGACCAGTCAATACGTTGCCGATGGCGGAAAGCGGCTGGATGCAGTGAATTTGATTGCCGATAACGCTAGTTTTATCGTCAGCGATGCCATCACGACGATGGTTTACGACAACACGCGTCTGCTGGAGCCCGGCGGCAACTGCTATCCGGCCCGCCGTTTGGCTGCGTGCTTGCGTGACGGTGAAATTTTGCTGCGATACATGTGCTACGCCCTATTGGCTGGCAGTGCTGAAGTTTTGAAAGAACGCCTACTCAGCACGTTACCTGCTACTTACGCCGCTCTAGGCGTTCCTTCGGATGCTCTTGTTAAAGCTTTAGAACGGATGAAAATGGCTTCAGCCGCATTCATCCAAAATGAAGTGCCGATGCGTCAAGCTGAGATGCGCCCTGGAGACTGCTCCAATCTGGCTGCTGAAGTGGCGACATACTTCGATATCGCGATCGCTACCTTCACGCCTGAAAAGTAAGTTTTGCAGAAGCTGCATCACGCGTACTCTCGACCTCGCTCTAGCAAACGCTAGAGCGAGGTTCTAAGGTGTCTGTCAAGGTGCCTGTGACCTCTCAGCCATTCCAACCCCTGACTGAGTCAAGAGCCCGCGTTCCTTGCTGAGATGCCAAATGTAATCGTGTCAAAACTTCGATACATGGTTCCGCTTGCGGAGAGATGAGGCAAGATAGCGATCGAGCGCACTTGCGGACAGTCGCGTGGCGCTAGAAGCTTGGGACTATGAGTTTGAGTGGGTCGCAGCCGTCACGGAAGAAACGCCGCTCCGACTATCGGCTGTTGGGCCTAGTCGGCCAAGGACAGTTCGGCCAGGTGCATTGCGCCGTTCACCGCCGCACCAAAGAGTTGGTCGCATTGAAGACTTTGGAGCGCCGTCGCTTTCCCACGCGAGATTTTCTGCGCGAATTTAGTTTCATCATCGCGTTACGCCACCCGAACATCGTGGCTTGCCATGCCATTGCCCACACGCCCACCGGACGGCAAATCGTCATGGACTATTGCAATGGAGGAACCCTGCGGGATTTGCTCGATAGTAATCTATGCTTGAACTTCAAACAGCGTTTGGGATTAGTTGTCGATATCCTGGCCGGTCTCGACTACGCCCACCAGAAAGCGATCGTCCACTGCGATCTCAAACCTGAGAATATCTTGCTCGACGTGACTCCTACGGGATGGACCGCGCGAGTCTCCGATTTTGGACTCGCCCGTCTCAGTCGCGAGCAGGGCGGGCAGGGTACGACGGCGGCAGGGGCTTCAGGGTCGCCCGCCTATATGGCTCCCGAGCGATTTTATGGTGAATTCTCTCCGGCTTCAGATATTTATGCCGTAGGCATCATGCTGTCCGAATTGGTCTGTGGAGAGCGCCCGTTTTCGGGTACTTATGGCGAACTGGTGACAGCTCATCTCAATCGTCCGATCGAACTACCCGATACTGTTCCGTTCGTGTTGAGAACGCCTATTGTCAAAGCAACTCAGAAGCGACCGCAAGCACGGTTTGCCTCTGCTTCTGACATGCTCAAATCCTTACAGCTAGCTGTAGAAGTTAGTGACGAGATCGAACGCGATGCGGCGCGCGGCGCGGTTGGCTCCCCTGGCCTACCGGCCAAACTGCGATCGCTGCCGACGACACCTGTTCTGACGCTTTCCAGTCCCGTCACGCATCTAGCGGCTACACCACATCGTCTATGGCTGGTGACAACGGACGCGCTTCACGAAGTGAGATTCTCGGCAACGGGACTCAAGGAAGTCCCGACGCGATCGCTGGCCCTACCTCACCCCATTCAGCATCTGCAGGCTTGCGAGAATGCCTGCGCGATAGTAACAGCTTCCCCTGCTAGATCTGAGGAAATTTCTTCAGAGAAGAAGCTCGATCGCGAGTTAACTCTGTACTGGATTCCCGCCACGGATATCGCCGCAAATGAGGTTATTCACGCGACTGTCGCAGACGTAGCCACTCATCAACAACTGCTCGGACCCGGACCTGATGTCTCGATCGCCCTCGAAAGCAGCGGTCGTTGGCTGTGCGTTGCCAACGGAGATTTACAGGCTATCGATCGCGGTTTGTTAGACGCGGAGTGGATGGATAGCAATGCTCGGTCACCATCCGTCTCGACCTTTGACATCTACGCATTACCTGCATGGGAACGGACGCGACTAGAGCTTGACGAAACCTTTCCTACACTGGCGATCGCTATGGATCGCCGTCATGGCTTGGCTTTGTTTCCACCAGATGATGTTGAGGGGCCGACAACAAACTTCCCCCCTTATCTTCACCTCAGGCAGTATCGCGCGCGCACGTTCTCGCGCCGTGGTGGATGGGGAGACAGTCTGCCCATTCCTATTGCGTTAACGCATCTCGTCCCTAGCCTGGCGAAATCGCAGCAAGCGCTCGGACTAGAGTTTGAAGCACCTGAGCCAACAGCGGTTTTGCTGCAAGTTCACCCCCTCAGTCTCAAACGTGTAGCGCTCGAATGGTGGCCCGATTTCATCGCGGCAACCCCTTGGGGATTTTTACTCGCTTGCAGTGACGGGCAGGTGCTCGCCATTGATGCTGATGGACGTCAACTCGGAGATGGTCAATTCACTGACGTTAATGGCGGCATCACTGCCCTCGCCGTATTGACAGAATTTCGAGTCGCGATTGCCCACGGTTCAGACGGGTGCGGACACATTAGCGAAGTCGATCTAGATGGCTGGATTCGAGAGGCGATCGCGGCAATCGACGAGCCGTAAGTTATCTTTTCACTCATGTTGCGAACGAGATATTTTCAGTGTCTGAGGTTACACTCTCGACTCTCGACCGATGTAATCAGCGATATATCCATTCCCAAATGTATTTGCTACAACAGCACCAGTTTAGAAAGATACAAGTAGTTGGTACGACTCATGACGTTTAAACTCAACCGAGTGCTGTTGGGGCTTTCCGTTTTGCCACTGGCCGTAATGGCAGCTTGCGGAACGTCCTCCGAATCGACCTCATCTTCGACAGAAGATAGCGACGCTGCCTCGTCCGGTGGCAGGGTAACAGGTCAAGTCATTGCAGATGGTTCCAGTACCGTCGCTCCCATTACTATTGCGGCCGCCGAAAAATTCCAAGCTGATAATCCTACTGCCAACGTAGCTGTCGGGACGAGCGGCAGCGGTGGCGGCTTTAAAAAGTTCTGCGCGGGCGAAACCGATATTTCCAATGCATCGCGCCCCATTAAGCAGAAAGAGATTGATGCCTGTGCGGAAGCTGGCATTGAGTTTGTCGAAATCCCCGTCGCTTTTGACGGCTTGGCGATCGTGGCTAATACAGATAACGATTGGGCTGAATGTCTGACGGTAGACGAGCTGAATGGAGCCTGGAACGCAGATGCGGAAGGCAATGTGCTTAGCTGGTCGGACGTGCGCTCTGATTTCCCCGACGAGCCCATCGCTCTGTATGCTCCCGGTACTGATTCTGGTACGTTCGATTACTTCTCTGAAGCAATTTTAGGAGAAGACGATATCCGCGCTGACTTTACTCCCAGTGAAGATGACAACGTGATCGTGACGGGTGTATCGGGCAGCAAAGGCGGTCTTGGCTTTTTCGGCTTGGCTTACTTCGAAGAGAATACCGACCTCCTGAAGCTGGTTGCCATTGATAACGGCGATGGTTGCATCGCACCGTCTACCGAAACCGTTGCTAATGGTACCTATGTTCCTTTAGCTCGGCCGCTGTTCATCTATGTCAAGACAGCTTCTGCTGACGAAGCGCAAGTGCAAGGATTCGTTGACTTTTATCTAAGTAACGCAGCCGAGCTTGCTGCATCAGTGGGCTACACTGGTTTGCCTACCGATGCCTACGACAAGATTACAGAGATATGGGAAACCCGCTCTCCTGGTAGTCGCTTCCAAGGTGTCGAACCGGGTACTCCCATCGGCGAGTTGTTTGAAGGTTAATCGAGTTTTCAGTTCTCGTCGCTCTATTGCTCTGTCTGGTAAGCCAAAGTTTGCCAGACGGGCATATTTTCTCGACAGGACAATCGCGTGAAAGGTTGAGCTCGCCTAGTCTCCAATCCCATCCTCTCGATGCAGGCGCATAGACCTTGTCGGCCATCGGCACAAGTCTCTAGGAAGCTACTGACACGTTAATTGGTCGACAGTTGCAACAGACCTAGTCGTTCCTGCAGATGCGCTCAGGTATGCGCGACCGTCAATCGCGATCGCTAATTGCCCAGCTTCTCGGATGGGGTCGCCCAGACGCCAGGTGTCAGAGTGCTGTGGATTAGGTACGGACTCATGCTGAGAGATTGCTCCAGATGAGGTTTCCAAAGGTCGAACGGCGATGGCTTGATACGGACTTCTGATACTCTCGTAGGGCGATCTGGGCAAACCTCCCGTTCCAGTCACGACAAAGCTGCCGCGATCGGCGTTTTGCCGAGCTAAGCAACTGCCTGCAACTACCAAATCCGCACGCGAGAAATCACTTGCCAACGGTGCCAGCGTATTTTCTAGAAAGCCTGCATCCGAAATTCGAATGGTGCCATCTAAACCAAATCGCGATGAAGCATTAATATCAACGCGCCCGTTATCAAAAAACTGACTAAAGTCTCTTAGATCGGCATCTTCAGCACTACTATCGCCAGCAAATACATCAGCCAGAAAGACTGGCGCTTGGATAGTGATATTGCCCCCGTCTCCTTCATCTGCAAAAGCTAATATGTCGCTATCATCCAGTGCTACAAAGGTTAGAGATGCCGTAGAAATATCTCCACCACCACCAGTTCCTCCAAACACGCTTGCGGTCAAACGACTACCTTGAAGTAAATTAATATCTCCAACCAAAACATCTTCATTTATGAGATTAATACTAATATTTCCACCACCACTAAGTTGGGACTCAGTAGAGATTTCTGCATCGCTGGCATCGAGCCGATGTTTCAAGTTCAATTCAATATCTCCAGCATCACCAGGGCCGTCACTACTACTACTAATGATGGCACCATCAGAAATATTGAGAGTGCCTGCTTCAATCTGTAGAACACCTCCATCCCCCGTCGAATCCTCTCCAAATACGAGAGCTAAGAAACCACTATCGCGATCTTGCAGCATCACTCGATCCGCCAGGACTTCTAACTTACCTGCAGCTCCTGCTCCCAAAGTTGCTGTGCTAACCTGAGCACCGGAATTCAGTAAAAAGTTAGTTGTCTCAACATTAATATTGCCACCGCTAGCTTCAGAGGAAGCATTTTCTCGTGCATTAGTCGTGACGATCGCACTGTTACTCAAAATAACTTTTGCTTCTGTACCTGTGTTAAGAGGCTGAATGAGAATTTGTCCTCCATCAGCAGGACCGTCTGTGACAGTAGCAAGGCCGCCGCCATTCATAATTAGATTGTCGGTGCGAATGATGACATCGCCTCCCTCTCCAGAGCCAAAAGCATCTGCAATGATTGCTGGCTCGAAGTCATCTTGGGGCTGCAGGTCAATAAGACGAATGCGATCGCTCTCAATAACTAAACTTCCTGCATCTCCAGCAGATTGAGATTGAACAGCGATAAAACCTCCATCGCCTGGCGCGTTGCCGAGCTCATCTACCTGAAGTAGTAAGTCTTCAGACTGAATTCTTAAATCTCCAGCTTTACCATCTCCAAATGTTGAAGCATTAATATCAGCCCCATCTATAATTTCAATGGTAGGAGACTGAATGTCTAGCACTCCACCCAAGCCGCTTTCTCCAGGTTTGCGAACGGCTGCCTCTATATTGCTACCCTCATCGGACAAAACTAAAGATTCGGAACTACGAATGGTTAAATTACCAGCATCGCCAAGTCCAAAAGTTGAAGCCGATATCCGTCCACCATTGCGTACTTCTATGCGATCGCTATCAATAGTGAGTTCGCCGCCACTGCCTTCAGCAAAAAAAACAATTCCTTGCGCGGGATCGTTTACTCCTTCTACTTGAGCCGCAATTGCGCTTCGTTCTGAGACTGAGAGCTGAGAAGACTGGATAGAAATGCTACCTGCGTCCCCTTGTCCTAAAGTCGATCCACTAATAAAAGAGGCATTAGATAAGTTCAATTGTTCTGACCTCAGGTCGAGAAAACCTCCTTTACCAGAAGCGTCACGATTAACAAAAGAAGCAATGCCACTAGAATCATCTAGATCGATAGCATCAGATTCAATGAAGATGGTTCCAGCATCACCATTGCCAGACGCTACCGACAGAATTTGTGCAGATGAGGTTAAACCTACACTGGAATTGCTGCGTATCCGGATGTTTCCTCCTCTGCCATCACCAAGTGTTGAAGCTGTGATTTGACCGCCATTGCTAAGGGAAACATTATCTTCAGTGTTTATCTCAATATTGCCGGCGCGTCCTCGACCTTCAGTACTACTGTTGATAGAGGCATCATCGCTGACGCTAAGACGACTTCCCTCAATTTGAATATTTCCTCCTCGTGCATTTGTATTCGAAACACTTCGAGCGAACAATCCACTACCTAATCCTGAAAGATTAGTTTCGCGCATCTCAATTTCCATATTTCCAGCATTTCCTTCTCCCAAAGTGGATATTGAAATAAATGCTCCGTCTTCAACGATTAATGACTCACCAACCAGAGAGATTCTACCTCCACTGCCTGTTGCATTTGCTAAAGGTTGGGCAAAAATTGCACTATTTAAATCAG
>JBCBVC010000073.1:0-20822 GCA_039817845.1 Cyanobacteria bacterium J06642_2 | reverse complement strand
GAAAATCATATTACCCCAGAGGTGCCAAAGCATGAAGAAGATAAGACAGATGCTTGTCAGAGAAATCCTTGAATTGATCATTTGTTCTTCTTGGCAGATCTGCCCGCATGATTAGAGTTCTTGCACGAATGCCCAACTGAAGGCTGAAACCCTTATTCAGCCATAGTGATCGTCGATTCATGCAAGAGGTCTATTCTTCGCTACCCGAACATATTTCGCTCCACATCTCTCAGATAGAATTCGTAGCGATCGCCTCATCTCCTTGCAACCACCCCAACCGATCGGACAACCCGTATTCCAACCCTTCGGCCAAAGCTTGATACGAGGCTTCGATGATGTTTTCCGACACCCCAATCGTCGTCCAGCGACGAGCGGGGTGCGACGTTGAAGGAGCGCTGACAAACGTAATTAACACTCGCGTGCGAGCATCCGTGCCCTCTTTGCCATCTAAAATGCGCACCTTGTAGTCGGACAACTGCATGTCCGCGATCGCCGGATAAAATTCTACCAACGCCTTCCGCAACGCCCCGTCTAATGCCGACACTGGGCCATTCCCCTCCGCTGCCGTAATTCGGGTCTCCCCCTTCACCACCACTTTCACCGTCGCGATCGACTGCACGTCCGTCCCCGAGCCTTCTAACGGCACGACTGCGGCGATCGCCTGATTCTGGGTCGTGCAATTGACGTGAAAACTGGTCAACTCAAATAGTTGCGGACGCTGATTGAGACAGCCGCGCACCAACAGCTCAAAACTCGCCTCTGCTGCCTCGAACTGATAGCCCTGATGCTCCAGTTGCTTCAGTCGTTGCAGGATGTTCCGCAGCATCGGATCGGTCTTGGGAATTTCTAATCCGAAGCTATACACTTTGGCGGCAATATTGCTGATGCCCGCTTGTTCCGACACCACGATGCGGCGCGTGTTGCCTACGCTTTCTGGATTGATGTGTTCGTAAGTCAGCGGATTTTTGCGTACGGCGCTGACGTGAACCCCGCCCTTATGGGCAAACGCCGATAATCCCACGAACGGAGCGCGATCATTTGGCGCCATATTGGCTGCTTCGCTCACCGATCGCGACGTCTCCGTCAGCAGATCCATCTTTTCTGCCGGAATGCAGTTGTACCCTAGCTTGAGCTGCAAATTTGGAATCGCGCTGCACAAGTTGGCATTACCGCAGCGCTCGCCGTAGCCGTTAATCGTGCCCTGCACCATCTCGGCTCCCGCTTGCACCGCCGCGATTGCGTTTGCCACCGCCAGCTCGCAGTCATTGTGGGTGTGAATCCCCACCTTTACCCCCGGCCAGTGATGAGATTCGGCCACGACCGCACGAGTGGTGAGATCGATCTCCTCGGGAAATGTGCCCCCGTTGGTGTCGCACAGCACCAGCCACTCCGCGCCCGCCTGCGCCGCTGCGTGCAATGTCTCTAGAGCATAGTCAGAGTTACGCTTATAGGCATCGAACCAATGCTCCGCATCGTAAAATACGCGGCGCTGCTGCGATCGCAAAAAGGCGATCGTGTCCCGAATCATCTCCAAATTTTCGGTCAGCGTCGTGCCTAGCCCTGCCGTCACGTGCAAATCCCAAGACTTGCCGAACACGGTGGCGCACTCCGTTCCCGCCGCGAGAATTGCTTGCAACATGCGATCGTCTTTCGCGCTGCCTCCCGGTCGCCGTGTCGAGCAAAATGTAACGACTTGCGCTTGCACGAGCGGTTCTTCTCGCAGCTGCCAGAAAAACTGCACGTCCTTCGGATTTGCTCCCGGCCATCCTCCTTCGATAAAAGGCACGCCAAGCGTATCCAGATATCTTGCAATCCTCAGCTTGTCTTCCACTGAGAGCGACAGTCCTTCCTGCTGCGCGCCATCTCGTAACGTAGTGTCGTACAGAGCGATAGAAGATGCAGCCATAAGCTACCTACACATGATTGACAGGTCTTTAATGCACGATATTTGGCGAGCGCGCGCAACCAGCGGTTGACTAATAGAAACCCGAGTCTTTCTCACGTGTAGAAAAACTCGGGTTATGCCACCAAACTGATGCGGAAAGAACTATTTTTTCTTCTTGGGCGCTTCAACTTCGATAAGTTCTCTCTCGGCGAAATTGTTGACGTTGAGGTTGGCATAGTTCACCTTCTCGAAGCGAACGATGATGGGGTAAATGATGCCAGATTTATCGATAGAGCTTACCGTACCGACATCCTGGTACCAGTAAGACTCTTTCCGAAGAACTCGCACTTTCGAACCGCGCTGAACCATGAAGGACTCTCTCTCAGTCAATGACGACACGGCGCTAGTGCCCAACATCGGCAACAGTAGCACGCTAGCTTTCACCATACGGGAATCGTTCGACCCGATCTCTGAAGTTTTATTACTGCGATCTCGAACTACCATTTTGCAGGCGATCGAACTCACATAGCTTTGCCTTCTTAAGCTGTCGTCATCCTGACGCTGTCGTCACCGACAACCCAGACTTTTCGTAAGGTTCGTCGCGGATGGAGCCGTCAGGCATAGTGGTGTTTTCAAACGTTGCCCCTTCTAACTCAGCCCCATTCAGTTGAGCGCCTTGCAAATTTGCATTGCTCAGGTCGGCACCCAACAAAATCGCATCACACAAATTGGCTCCGCGCAGGTCAGCATCTTCTAAACTGGCATTAATTAAATCAGCTCCACTCAAATTGGCATCGGTTAAGTTGGCTTGATATAAATCAGCATCGCTCATGTCCGCTTCTCGGAGGTCGGCTCCGGTGAGAACGGCTCGACTGAGTGAGGCCCGGCTAAAATCGACCCGTCGCAGCTTAGCGCCTTGAAAGCAGGCCTCATTCAAGGTCGATTCGCTTAAATCGCATTTATAAAGGTCAGCATCAACCCAGTTAATGGCCGATAAATCGGCTTTATTCAAGCTAGCTTGGACGAGCGCCATCCCTTGAAAATCGCGCTTACCTTTGGCAAATTGCCGCAGCAATGTTTCTCCATCAACGCTCATTGATTTCCCCTGCCTGCACCGACCCTACTGCCCATCTTAGCTAGCTGGCAAACTTCTTTCAGTCTTGCGCCAGCCAGTGAAAATCCGAGTCTCTGTCGCACTTAATGATGAATCTCCCGTTAAGTGTGCCCGTTTGCAGCTGCTTGCTAGCACCCTCGCCCAAGAAGATAAGGCAATGGGGTTGCGTAAATTAATTTGGGATGCGATCGCTTAGGGTCGCACTCACTGCCAATCCATTGGGTGCTGTCGCTACTGGAGCATCGGACGCAGCCGTGTAAGCGCGGAGAAAGTCGCTACCTTCCACCGAAGCAGTGCTCAGCGAGAACAAGGGGTTGGAAAAAATCCCCATGAGCAAAGTAGCCGCTAGCGTAAACGCCATGCCGACCTGTAAAGGTCGCATCCCCAGAGCTGTCCAGTCAGGAGCGACGTAGGCTTTAACGGCAACTGACATTTCCTGTGGCTCTTTCACCACCATCATCTTGACCACGCGCACGTAGTAATAGATGGAAATCACACTCGTGATCAAGCCCACCAGCACTAACGTGTAGGCTTCTGCCTGCCAACCCGCCCAGAACAGGTAAATTTTGCCGAAAAAGCCAGCTAGAGGTGGAATACCAGCCAATGACAGCAAGCAAGTACTCAGACACAGCGTTAGAAATGGGTCTTTCTGATATAGGCCGCTGTATTCGATAATGTCGTCGGTATTGGTTTTGAGGGCAAAGAGGGTGACACATAGAAACGCCCCCAGGTTCATCACTAAATACACCAATAAATAAAAGATCGTGCTGGCATAGCCGACATCGGTGCCCACGACCAAACCAATCGTGACAAAGCCCGCCTGAGCAATGGACGAGTAAGCCAACATCCGCTTCAGGCTGGTTTGGGCGATGGCAACCAAGTTACCTAGCGTCATGGTCAAGATGGCAAACACGGTAAACACCGCTTCCCATTGATCCGACAACACTGGAAACACCGTCGTCAAAAACCGCAGCGCCAGCGCAAATCCAGCGGCCTTCGAACCCACCGAAAGGAAAGCAACCACCGGCGTGGGCGACCCTTCATAGACGTCGGGCGTCCACTGGTGAAAGGGCACAGCTGCCAACTTAAAGCCAATACCGACAATACATAGAACCAGAGCCAAAGTAGCTGCCAAGCCCTTACCTTCGAGGGTAGGAGCGATCGCCACTAAAGAAGTCTGTCCGCCAGATAATCCGTAGAGCAGCGACATGCCGTAAAGAAAGATAGCCGTACTGCTAGCCCCAATCAGCAAATATTTAAGTGCAGCTTCATTCGAACGCGGGTCGCGCTTTGTGTAGCCTGCCATCAGATAGCTGGAGATACTCAGCGTTTCTAGCGCGACGAACACCATCACCAAGTCGGTTGCTCCAGACAGCAACATGCCCCCTAACGTGGAAGTCAGCAACAGCACGTAAAACTCTGGAGCCGACGTACCGGACTGACCGATGTAGCGCACTGACATCATGACGACAATGGCTGCCGTCAACACCAACATGCCGCGAAACAGAATGCTGATGGGATCGGCGGTAAAACTTCCCATAAACCCGATCGGATCGGCCATGCCCCACTGCCAGGCCAAAGCTGCCATGGCAACCACCGAACCGGCGATCGCCATCAGCGGAACGGCCTTACTGACTTCCCGCCCCCAAATCAGATCGGCAACCAAGACCAGAAGCAGCGTCAGCGAGATGACGATCTCGGGCAAAATCGTGACGGTATTGAGAGTCAGCTCGAGGTCGAAAATGTCCATACAATCAGAGTTCTAGAAGCCGCAGAAATTCACACCTCAGCATAGCGCGAAAGCCGATAGCCATTGCCAAGTCCGTACGTCCGGGCGATGTTGCGTTGCCTGTGAGACTGAAGCGATCTTGAGATGCGTGCGTTATTACGCAAGCCTCTGCCTCAATCTGGAATCCCCAGCCTCTCACCGTTTCAAGTATTGGCTAGTAGCGGTGAGTACGGTATTAATAAAGACTAGGAGAGGGTGCGCGGAGTGAATTAAAGATGTCCAGACCGATGAGACAGCTTGCTGTCGTCGCGGTTTTCGCTGCTATGACTGGAAGCTTGTCAGCCCGCCCTGGGTTGGCACAGGGTCTCCCTACAGTTGTGTCTCAGTCCGAATCGGCTCCGGAAAACTCAGATGGTGCGACCGATCCCGGTGAGTTGATCGAAGGGGCTGAAGGTCTACCACCGCTGCGGGGTGAAGAACCTAGCGATGAGTTCTCGGTTGATGCTGATGCAATCGAAGTGCCGTTAGCTCCACCGACCTTCACGGCTCCAGATGATGCTGAGGTTCCTCCTCCTGCCACTGCTGAAGATTTAGAAGTTCCTCAAAGTCCGCTACAAATCAGGATCTCGGCAACGCGCAGATTGTCCCTAGACGACGCTCTGCAGCTAGCGCTAGACAATAATCCCGACATCGACTTAGCACGGCTAGCGGTTGAGTCCGCCTTTGAAGCTGTACGCGAGGCTCGAGCGGAGTATACCCCGCAGGTGGATATTCCTCTGCAGTATCAAATAGACCGTAATTCGCTGCCCCTGACCTCGTCTGATTTTCTGGCTCTGAGCTTGCGTGCTAGCTATAGCTTTTTTACTGGTGGGGCCCGAGAAGCCCGCAATCGGGTTGCCGATGCCAATTTGGATATTGCTCGCACTCAGCTAGATCAAACTACGCAAGTGGTCCGTTTAAATGTGGCCGAGACTTATTACAACTTGCAAAGAGCCGACGCACAGGTTCAAATTGCAGAGGCTGCAGTGGAAAACTCGGAAGCAAACTTGAGGGATACCGAAGCGCAATTTCGAGCGGGTATCGGCACGCGATTCGAGGTGCTGCAGGCGGAAACTGAGTTAGCCACCGATCGCCAAGATCTGTTGCGTGCTCAAAACGATCAGCAGTTGGCGCGTCGTCTTTTAGCCGAACTGCTTAACTTCGAGAATCCGACCGATGCTTTAGCTGTTGACGAGATCCAACCCACTCAAGCGTGGGAGAAAAGCTTAGAAGACACCATTCTTGAGGCATTTCAGAAACGCGAGGAATTGGAAATTCAGCGAGATGCCTTCGAGAGTGCCCGCCAGCAGGCTCAACTCGCATTGTCTGGTCGCAGACCTCAGATTGATGGTGTGGTTACCTACGACGTGAGAAATGATTTCAATGATGTCTCGGCGGGAGTAGGGTTTGTCGATGGCTACACGATTGGGATTAACATGACGTGGTTAATACTTGATGGTGGAGCAACTGAAGCCCGCGCTAAACAAGCAGATGTCGACGCCTTAACCGCTATTCGCACGTTTGAGCGCGATCGCAACGCGATCCGCCGCGATGTAGAAGATGCGTTTTTATCTCTGAATTCAAACCGCGAGCAAATTGAAGTCGCAAAACTAGCCGTTTCGACGGCACGAGAAAGTTTGCGACTGGCGCGACTGCGCTTCCAGGCAGGCGTGGGTACCCAAACGGACGTGATCAACCAACAAACGGCTCTGACCGAGGCACGAGCGAACTTAGCCGACGCTGTGATTGGCTACAACCTTTCAATCGTTCAGCTCGAACGCGCTGTCAGCAACTTGTAAATTCCTGTTTGAGCACGGCTTGTTAGAAAAACGGGCGATCGCGTTTGCTTATTTGCGGGCGATCTTCATGTCGTCAGTTCAACTACGCTGCCAATTCGACCATGTTGTTAATTCGACCAAGCCGTCAATTTGGGTGGAGAGGAACACTCCAGCAGTATGCCAAGCAAGCGGCATCAGAATGCCCAGCAGCCCTGCAAAAATGACGTAGTAAAGGGTAGGCATTAAAACCTTGCGAATTAAGAGCCCTTCGCTACCTATCAGTCCGACAGTCGCTTCAGCCGCCACAATGTTGGAAACGCAGATGATATTCCCTGCCGAGGCTCCGACGCATTGCAATCCTAAAACGATGGCAGTTGGCACCCCAATTTGGAGAGCGACGCCAAACTGAAATAGCGAAAACATCAAGTTACTGACCGTGACGCTCCCCGCCACAAATGAGCCGATAGTTCCAACCAATGGTGCGAAGAATGGCCAAGTTTGACCTGCCAAAGCCGCCATACTGTCTGCCAATGTTAGCGGCATGCTGGCTAGTCCAGCTGTATTGACGCCTGAGTTGATAAATACTCTCGCCATCAGGACTGCCGCACCCAAGGCTAATGCTGTTTTTTTGAGCAGCGGCAGAGCCTGCCAAATGGCCTCGCGCATGGCTTGAGGTTTCATGCCGTGCAAAAAGTACGTGATGACAACCACAATGACGAACGTAGTGGGGGGTAAATATAGAGGCTGCGTGGTTACCGATACCTCCGTACCAAAGATCTGAGGCCAAGTCAGGCTGAACGACTGCAACCATCCCCGCAGGGGCAAAAACTCCAATCGGGACAGCATCAGGAATAAGCCCAGCAGCACGTAAGGTAACCAAGCCCTGCGAGCTGTGAGGGAGCTAGCCAGCGGCTGATTCAACTGTGCGGATGGAGCAGACCAATTGCTCGGCCATCCTGCGCGAGCGGGAAAGTCCCAAACTTCTCGCGGGACCAAAAATCCGCGCTGTGCGGCGGGAACGACAATCCCCAGTCCCATCAATCCCCCAATCAACGTGGGAAATTCTGGCCCCAGGAATAATGCCGTGAACGTGTAGGGAATGGTAAACGCTAATCCAGCAAATACCGCGAACTTCCAGGCCGCCAGTCCATCTGCTACGGACCTGCGATCGCCAAATCCTGCTGTGAGCGCTGCGATCAACACTAGCGGCAGAAAGGTGCCGATGACACCGTGCAAAATTCCGGCCCATTGCCCAATCGTGGCGAGATACTCGGTCTGCGTGAGTCCCAATTCTGCCAGCTGCTGCTCGACAGCAGGAATGCCACCTAAGCCGGTTTTCATGCCAATGGCAATCGGAGTACCTACAGCGCCAAAGGTGGAAGGTGTACTTTGAATGATGAGGGCAGCAATGATGGCCGCCATGGCTGGAAAACCGATCGCGACCAACAGCGGTACGGTAATAACCGCCGGAGTACCAAAGCCGGAAGCACCTTCAATAAAGCTGCCGAATAGCCAAGCAATGATAATGACCTGGACGCGGCGATCGCGCGAGATTCCTAGTAAACTTTGGCGAATGGCCGCAATCGCGCCAGATTCTTGCAAAGTATTGAGCAGCAAAATAGCGCCGAAGACGATGTAGAGAATTTCAACAGCTGCGACGAGTCCCTGAACGCTAGCGGCAGCAACTTCCACAAAGGGAACGCGCCAAATCCAGAGTGCAATTCCGACCGTTACCAGATAAGCCATCGGCATGGCTTGACCAGCTGGTCGCTTGGCCATCACCAACAGAAGAAAGATGGTTGCAATCGGAAGTAATGCAATGAGCGAATAAAGAAATAGCGGCATCGCTGAGTGGCAACCGACAGAATACAGTCGTTATAGCAAGCATGCTTGAAAAAAGTTCGAGACCATAACAGGTGTAACCCATTTCGAGCAGCACACATAGTAACCATCAAAAGCAATACGAATCAACAGGAGCGAAGGATTCGCGATTGAGCATTTATTCTCGGGCAAGCTCTAAATTCTGATTTTTGAGTTCGAGTTTTAATTCGGCTTCTAATTCTTTGTTCAGAAAAAAGTTTAGAAAGGTACGAATGGCTGCAAGCAACGCAAGTTGACCGAGGGCCTCTAAACTCGGTGCCACCGTAGTCGCCAAAATATCTGCGCCAAGTTGGCATTCTAAAGCTAGGGCTAGCCAGATACCGAACCGAAGCCGCACTTGATTGAAGGGAAACGCATCGCGTTTACGGTATCGACGTCTTAGCGCAAACGCAAGCTGTATGGTCTTGATAACACCCGTAATGACGCAGAAGACTGAAATAAACTCCAGCGCTAGTTTGGCGATCGCAACAATGCTGGCCAGTCCATCCTCTAGATGCTCGAGCAATTCCATCGAAGCCTCCTTACGACATGAGTCGAGAGAGCGCGAGCGAAAATCCAGACTAAAAGCTTTCAGGATATCGCGTAGCTGAGATATGCTCGCACATTTCAATACAGACTGAGTGTGATGGTTTCATTCGTGCATGCCAGCATAGAGCAAACGAGCAAAAAAACGAGCTCCATCGTTCTGTTTCAGTTCAGCGTAGGGAGATGGAATGCGCTTGCCAAAAACTCGCAAGTCGGCAAGCAGTTCGGGATGAAATTGATAGGTAAAAGAGCGCCGAATTTCTCTAGTTTCGTAGTCTTTATAACTGATACAAGTTGCCGAACATTCAGTCACGACGTTCGTGGCATTGTCTGCTAGCGGGACATGTCTGCTAGCAGGATATATCGTGCAGCGGGCAAGGGGAGTGGCGATCGGCCAGGAAACGGCCTAGCAAGATGTGGACGGATTCAAATTCCGAGCCTCCTATGGCAAAGCAATCCGGCTGCGATCGCCAGTTGTGAGTCGGTATCGAAAGGTTGGGGGCCAGTTCGCGAGTCGTGAGGTCGAACAGTGCGCGAACCTTTCCATGGAGCCATTCATCGGCGCGTGGGTTCCTGCCCTGCAAGCTTTTGTAAAACTCACCATTCGAACCTCGATTTACACTGAGGGTAGTGTGGCTGGAGACCAAACCGTGGGAGATGCAAAACGCCGCAAAGCAAGCATGGGAGATGCATACGGCAATCCCGACAGCGAGCGCATCTTTGAATGGTTGCCCCTGACGCGCGGTCGGGCTCGCTGGCTGAATGAAGTCACGACGCGGGGCGCGTGGATTGGTATTGGCGCGCTGGTGGTGTACTGGATTATCGTGCGGTTTGTCGGTCCTATTTTGGGATTGTGGAGCATTGCGCCGCTCGATTGATCGGCTCCGTACGGCATTCTCAGGCCCACTTTTTGTTTACACTTGCTTGCATGACTGCAACTTCACCCCCTGCTTCGCCGCGGTTGTCCGTGCGGTTGGCCAATGCGTTGTTAGCCGTTCGGCCGCTGGCACAGCTTGCCAAACACCAAGCCCGTTCTATGATGATTCACCGGGCAGAGAACATCGGCGTGTATTGGCGAGATGAGGTGAAGGTGTTACAGGCGCGGCAGCAGAATCGCGACAGTCGGCAACCAGCGCATCATCCGGATTGGGATGTGGAACTGGAGCAGGTGCGCGATCGCGAGTTGACCTATCCCGATTACTATCTCAAGCCTTTCCACGCTTACGATCGTGGCAATCTCAGCTGGGATGCGGCGATGGAGGTGGAGGTGGCGGCGCGGGCCGTCCACGCGCGCATCTGGCCGGAGGCGGGTGCGGCTGGAGATGCCAAACTGCGCCAGAGCTATCACAACTTGTTGCAACGCGTGTTGTCGGAGGCTCCGCTTGTCATTGTGGATGCTGGATGCAGCGTGGGGATGAGCTCGTTTGCATTGCAGCAGATATATCCGCAGGCGCGCGTTGTCGGCCTCGATTTGTCGCCGTACTTTTTGGCGATCGCTCGGTATCGCGCTCGTCAGCGTCAGCTCGATATTGCCTGGAAACATGCGGCGGCGGAAGCGACAGGGCTGCCGGAGGCCAGTTGCGATTTGGTGTCGTTGTGTCTGGTTTGCCACGAGTTACCCAGTCGCGCGGCAGAGTCGGTGTTGCGCGAAGCGCGTCGGATTCTGCGGCCTGGGGGACACGTGGCCATCATGGATATGAATCCACAGTCAGACATTCACCGCAATATGCCGCCGTACGTGCTCACGTTGCTAAAAAGTACCGAGCCGTATTTGGACGAATATTTTGCCCTCGATTTGCCAGCGGCGATCGCGTCTGCGGGGTTTGAAGCGCCTACAGTCGAGTGGAATAGTCCCCGACACCGAACGCTGGTAGCACGAGTTCGGCCTTATCTCCACTCTTCCAGCTTTTGATGCGGAAGGAGACGGGCTGACTGCATCGCCTCTATTTGGAGTTGGGATGTTTTCCTGAACTCTCTTCATCGCTTGAGGTGGATTTTCCCAAAAAGTCACTGGCAAAGTTCTTTTGGGATTGTCAGTTAGCTAGAATTAGAAAAGGGCTCTTCTTCCATCTGAAGTTGCCCGCCAACATTATCTTGACCGAGGCGGTTGCGTGCCATCTCTCCTCGCTGACTCGGGTACCCTAAGCGAACCTATTAGGCGCTGATTGAGATTTGTCAGTGATATCGCTCACAGGTTCGCGTTGGATATGCTCCTACAATTGTGAGGATATACCTGTGCCCGTCTATCCCTTTGTTTGTGTTGGGGGCATTTATCCCGTTCATGGCTGACGCACCCCTCTACGTTGTTCAGATTACAGATTGCCACCTATTTGCAAACCCCAAACGGCGGCTGTTAGGGGTTGAAACCGAAATGACCTTTCAATCCACGCTCACTAAAGTCCGCACCCTCAATCCCTTCCCCAATGTCGTACTGCTAACCGGAGATCTATCTCAAGACGGCAGCGTCCTCTCCTACGCCCGCCTGCGCCATCACCTGCGCGTTTTACCCACCGACATCTATTGGCTAGCTGGCAACCACGATCGCCTTAGCGCCATGCAAGAAGAACTGGGCAGTCATCCCGACCTCGACGCGGAGATGGCCCCCACCCAGAACGGCTCCATATCCGCGCTAGAAGCAGAACGCGCTCCGCGCCACCGCCTCCATAGCGACGACGTTTTCTCCCGTCAAAACTGGACGTTTATCCTACTTAATTCCCAAATTCCCGGCAAAGATAGCGGCTATCTCAACGCCGACTCGCTGGCATTTTTAGAAACCGAACTCGAACGGGCCGCAGCTCGGCAGCACCACGTCACCATCAGCCTGCATCATCCCCCCTTTTCCATGCACTCCGAGTGGCTGGATACTAGCACTCTCCGCAATGCCAGCCGCCTATTCGCCGTCCTCGATCGCTTCACCCACGTGCGGGTCGTTCTGTTCGGCCACGTCCATCAAGAATTTTGCACCGAACGCCGTGGCGTCACCTACATGAGCTGTCCTTCCACCTGCATTCAGTTCAAACCCCGCAGCAGTGAATTTGCCCTCGATCTCGTTCCCCCAGCATTCCGACAACTTTGGTTCCATGCTGACGGTCGCGTCGAAACTGAACTCGTGCGTCTGCCCGAGGCCATGTGCGTGCCCAATTTACAGGCCCGAGGCTACTAAATTGCGCTGGACGATTGCCCTCTAAATCAGCTCGACACCCGACTCGTACGACTTCCCAATCCCGTATCTGTCGTGCGAAAGCCAAATTTCCTGCCAGACTGGAATGACACTTGCATTGCATTCGTCTAGGGGAGGACCGAGGTGCTGCGGCATTGGCTAAAACACGTGACGCTGGGAATGGCGATCGCGGCGCTCGGCAGCGCGAGCGGACTCGTCGAAGCTAGTATGCTGGGCCAGCGCCACTGGCGACGAGACGTTAAAATTTCACCTGCAGAGTTGGTGCCTCTGAAAGTCGACCGACCGAGCCGTCGTTGGCTGGCTGCCGACCCTGCCGCTCAATCCACGCCACGCCCCCAGCCCGATCTGAAACAGTCGGGGCAGCTGAGCGTGCCGCAAAGCAGCTTGCTCGCTAACGGCAGCCTCGCAGACAGCTATCGCCTGACGCTGACAGAACCGCGCGAGGTATCGATTGATCTGCTATCGAAAGAGCTGGATGCCTACCTGTGGCTGCTGGACGAAACCGGCATCGCGATCTCTCAGAATGACGACCTATCGGAATTCAATTACAACGCCCGCATTGTCAAACGGCTACCGGCGGGTCGCTATACGATTTTGATTTCGACCTACGGCGTTATGCGGGAGGGCAAATACACTCTGGAAGTGGCTGGAACGACCGATGTCGAACCGATTTCCGCTGCTGAAGTGAAGTTTTGGCCGGAGAGCGACCTGAGCTGGCTGGACGTGAATGTGGAAATGAGTCGCCTGGCCCGGGCGGGCGGCAGCACCCTCGATCGCGCCTATCGGAGCGTCGTGCAAGTCTACAACGGTGACAACTCGGGTTCGGGCACGCTGTTGAATGCCTCTGGAGCAATTCTGACCAGTTTTCACGTTATTGCCGAAGGCGAACAAGGCGATCGCCCGCCGCGTGGCCCAATTTACATCGGCCTTGCTCTGAGCCCGGATCGGCCGGTGACGCCGCTGTTTCGGTGCGAGCTGAACCGCTACGATGTCGAGACCGATTTGGCCCTACTACAGGTATCGGGAGATTTGTTTGGTCGACCGCTACCGCAGGGGTTATCGTTTGACTTTCTCCGTTTAGGTAATCCCAATCGCGTGCAGTTGGGCGAACGCGTCACGGTGCTCGGATTTCCAGGTACGACGGCCATTCAAGCTGGCGGATCGTCGTATCTAACCCTGACGCGCGGCGTGATTAGTGCCATCCTGAGTCGCAACGGTCGACGACGTGACTTTCTCTCGGACGTGACGGTGAATGCGGGGAATTCCGGAGGAGCGACGCTCAATGCGGCCGGAGAACTAATTGCCATTCCCGCCTCGACCGTATCGGAAACGGGCCGCACCCCCACTGATATCGATCGCGCGTCGGTATTGCGGGCCGTATCGGCTATTCCCGAAGACTGGTTGGCTATTGTCGCGAACGTTAGTCCTCTGCTCCCATAGGCGATCGCGGCGTTGTTTTTGCGTGACTCCTGGTCTTGCTGGTATAGCAGCCGTCAAGCTGCTTAGGACGTTTTAGCTACCCAGAACCCAGGCGCAGTCAGGGCCTCTGTGTCCTAACTAAAACGTCAAGAGCAATAGTACTGAACGCTGGCAGTCTTGAACTAAGACCTTGGGCGAGCTTCACTGGCGGCGAACTACTCCGATTGCTCGGGCGGGAGTGCGTCCCAGCCATCGTTAGGCACCGAAAGTTCGTAGGTGCGTTCGTCCCCCAGAGGAGAAAGCACGGTGAAGGTCAGTCGACGATCCGAGTCCAGCGGGATTTCAACCTCGATATTTCCCTCAAGATCGACACTCGTGGGAATGCCGTTGGCATACACCAAGTTGATGGGATGCACGCGTGCTGCCAAACGTACGGAAGGAGTGGTCGTACCTACCCCAGAGATAGGGGCGAGACGACGCAGCTCCACATCAAGATCGGTTTCGGCCAAAGGTTGAGGGGGTAAAGGCGGTTCCCCAGGCTGAATTAGCGAGTAAAACTCGGGATCGACCTGCACAGTCTCGCCCACACCACTGACAGCGACTGCGCCTTCTTCTGTGGCTACGGCAGTTTTACCGTTAGGATCGACGCCCACGCCAAAAACCGTACCGCGAACGCCAGCAATCCCAGCAGGGGTAGTCACGGTCAAGCTGGAGTTGGGGTTATTGAAACGGCGAACTTGGAGTTTGGCAATCCCTTGAGGCACGCTCAGATGGGTAATGCGCCCCCCGGTCGCCTCAACGTCGAGGACATCGACTCGCAGTATGGCGTTCCCCCATACCAGCACGCTGCCAATATTGCGGTCGAAGGAGAGCTGCGCATAAGACCGATCGCCCGTCTGAACGATATCTCCAATATCCGTTAGGCGATTGCCTTTCTGAGCGGGCTGAGCGGCTTGTTGGTATGGCTGAAACGTTACCTCTCCATTAGCGGTTTCTAGTTCTAACCATTCGGTAGCGCGGCTGCGAGGAAGCACGATTTGAGGTTGGGCCACAGCCGGGAACCAAGCAGAGAGCGAGATCGCGCTTCCCAAACCCACACCAGCCATCAAAGAGCGGTAAGTCATAGCAAGTTGGTAATCTTCGATACCCACACATGATTTAGGCTACCCAACTCCGGTCCTCGGCGCGACCTCTTCGCCAAATCGTGCTCCAGATAACAACTTGATTTGAGAAACTGGCGCAATCGCTTTGAGATGGCTTTGGCCACGGGACGTCACTGAGGTAACCGCTTCGAATGGTTGTGTCTGCGGACGTAGCCGACTTGACTCATACCGTTTGGCGAGAAAGCTGAGGTGACTCTGAGTGAGCTGTGAGCAATTGCTCCTTCAATCTTTAGCCAGCCAAGCACATTCTCACAGAGAGACTTCAGACCCAGCTCGTTTACTAGGAGACATAGAGAACGACAGTTCAATTCTCTCTCTCCCACTCGGAGGTCTGACATGATGAAACGGTTCAATTCTGGTTTGCTGCTTTCCGCTCTTGCCCTCGGCACTGCTGCCGTCTTTGGTGCTGCTCCCGTCGAAGCTCGTCCCGCGATTGTCGAGCGCTTGGCCGAACTCAATACCCGAGGTACCGAGAAAGACCACGGCGGTTTGGCTTTCAGCACTCGGACCTTGTCTGAGAGCGTTCGGCCTTCTACGGGTCTCTTGACAGCATCAGGCGATAGCTTCAGCCCCACTGCTGATAACACCACTACCGTTGGTCGGCCCGCGATCGTGCAGACATTGGCCGAGCTCAACGCTCGCGGTACGGAAAAGGATCATGGCGGTTTGGCGTTTAGCTCTCGGACTCTTTCCAATGATGTCGAGCGTTCTGGTGCCGTTCTGTCGGCATCGGGTGACAGCTTCCGTGCAGCTGTGAATGAGGTGAACAGCCGTCCCGCAATCGTACAGCGGCTGGCTGAAATCAACGCTCGCGGCACGGAAAAAGACCACGGCGGTCTTTCCTTCAACACCCGCACACTGTCTGGTAACTGAGCTCGACCTACGACGGTGCCGAGATGAGTTCCACATACGCGCTTCGATAGCCCCCAAGAGTCTGCTCGAGTCAAGTTCGGCGGACTCTTTGTATTTGCGGACGATTTGTATTTGCGGACGATCGCGTAGACCTTACGGCAGGCATCCTCACTCGTAGACTCGATAAGATGAGTCTGTTCGCACGCGTCTTACCCCCGAGTGTGTCGCTTCCCCTTATCGCTTCGAGCCAGGCTCGACGCTCGAGTCATGAATGCTGAGACCCTGCGATCGCTTCACTCTCTGAGGTCTTCGCAGCTGGCCAGTATCTCATTCACCGAACGACTCGTGCTGGTGATGCTTGTCGCAACGGTATTGGTCGGCTGTCAAACTTTGCCCGATTCTGAAGCTCGAACTCAGCGCGATGCTCCACAGGCGGAACAGAGCGGTGGTGCGGTTGCTGTCGAAACGGCCATTGTGCGCGTGAGACCCTTAGATGCGCTGCGTTCTTACACGGGAACGACGCAACCCATTCAGCTCGTGTCTGTACGAGCCCAGACAGAAGGACGGTTGCTGAGTCTCGATGCTGACGTAGGAGATCGCGTCAGGCAAAGTCAAACCCTAGGGCAAATTGACGATCGTATTTTGGCAGCGCTGCTGAATCAGGCTCGCGCTGAGTTGGCGGCGCGCGAATCGGAAGTGGCACAGGCGCAAGCAGAGGTGAACGCGGCGGAGACCGAGGTGGAACGAGATCGCCTGGAGTTGCAGCAGTTGACTAGCGATGCCGAACGGCTGGCACAGCTAGCCGAAGAGGGTGCCGTATCCGCGCAGCAGGCCGAACAGGCAGAAACAGCCAAGCTGACGGCCGAGCGCGCCGTGCAGTCAGCAGAACAGCAAGTCCGAACTCGACAGCAAGCTGTCGCAGCAACGCGGGGGCGCGTGAAAGCTCAAGCAGCCGCGATCGCGGAAATTCGGCAGCAGCAAGCTCATGCCTTATTGCAGTCGCCCATGGCGGGTGTGGTACTGGAGCGTTCGAAGCAGGCAGGCGATTTAGCTCGACCGGGTGAGGAGATTCTGACCGTTGGCGATTTTAACGATGTCAAAGTGGTGGTGCAGGTGTCCGAGCTGGACTTGGGTCGAATTCGGCTCAGACAGTCGGCTCGAGTGACGCTCGATGCGTTTCCTGCACAGATGTTTGCTGGTATTGTCGAGCGCATCTCGCCCGTAGCCGACGAGGCGGCTCGCTTAGTTCCAGTTGAAGTGCGCGTGCCCAACCGCGATCGCCTTATCGTCAGCGGTTTGCTGGCGCGCGTGCAGTTCGAATCCGAGCAACCTCCCCAAATTACTATTCCCGAAGCGGCTCTAAAGGTGGGAGGCGAGGGCTTTGAGTCTGCGGTCTTTGCTGTTGAGACCGTCGGAGAGACGACCCAGGCGAGCGCGCGGTCGGTGGTATTGGGCGAGCGTCGAAACGGCTTCGTGCAGGTGCGCTCGGGACTGGTACCGGAAGAAGCGGTCGTGGTCAACAGCAGCCAGCCACTGACAGACGGGCAGCCGGTGCGACTCAGCCTTTTGTCAGAGCAGCCAGAGAGATAGATCGCGCTCGCAGGTATCGAGTAGTTGTCATGTCGCAGTCAATGCTTTCGACCCGACCGAGCCTCAGTGCGCTGGCCATTCGCCAACATGTCGGCACGCTGATGTTAACTCTGACGGCGATCGTACTGGGCATTTTCTTTTTGCTGCGTTTGCCCGTCGATTTGCTACCTGCAATCACCTATCCCCGCATCGGCGTGCGAGTCGATGCACCGGGGATTTCGCCCGAAGTGGCGGTGGATGAAATTACCCGTCCGTTGGAGCAGGCCTTGACGGCTACCGAAGGAGTCGAGCAGATTTTTTCGGAAACCCGCGAGGGTCGAGTCAGCTTGGATCTGTATTTCCAGCCGGGAGGCAACATCGATCGTGCCTTTAACGATGCCACGGCATCTTTGAATCGAGCCCGATCTCGCCTACCCGACACGCTCGAATCGCCGCGACTCTTCAAATTCGACCCGTCGCAGCTGCCTGTCTACGAGTTCGCACTCACGTCTTCATCGTTGCAGGGCGTCGAGCTGCGCGTATTTGCCGAAGAGGAACTCGTGCGCGAGCTCACGGTCGTGCCTGGTGTAGCCAGCGTGGACGTGTCTGGAGGCGTGCGTGAAGAAGTACAGGTCAATCTCGACTTGGGGCGCCTGCAGGCCAGTGGGGTCGGAGTCACCGATGTTTTGGATACCTTGGAGGAGCGCAATCAAGATATTTCGGGCGGACGCTTGGAAGGAGGCAGTGGCGAACCCCTGACGCGAACGGTCGGGAAAATTCAGCAGGCGAGCGAGATTGCGGACCTGTCGTTTGAAGTCAGTCGCGCTCGCGACGAGACAGAGCTGGGGGAGAGCGCAGCGCCTGCGCGAGTCCATCTGCGCGATGTTGCTACCGTCATCGACGGCACTGAAAATCAGCGCATCTTCGTCACTCTTAATGGTCAGCCTGCCCTGAAGATGAGTATTCAGAAGCAACCCGATGCCAACACCGTGGCCGTGGTGGATGGTGTTAAGCGCAAGCTTGACGACATGCGATTGGCTGGAATATTTCCCGCAGACGTCGTGCTCACGGCCACATTGGATGAGTCGCGTTTCATTCGCAATTCGATTCGCAATGTTGCTGTTGCAGGATTGGCCGGATCGGGGCTGGCCGCGATCGCCGTGTTTCTGTTTCTCGGCAGCCTGCGCCAAACTGCGATCGTCGTCATCGCCATTCCTTTGGCGACGCTGATGGCGATTTTGTTGATGGGATTGTTCGGGCTCTCCGTTAACGTATTCAGTCTGGGCGGGTTGGCCTTAGGCGTGGGCATCGTGGTCGATAACTCCATCGTGATGCTAGAAGGAATCGCTTCAGCATTCGAGTGCGATCGCCTCCAAGAACGACTCCAGCCTTCGTCGTGGAGTCCGGATAGCAGTGGTAGTTCGTCTATTGGCAATGGCAAGCACGGCCGTGGCGCAATGTCCAGTGACGATCCGCTCGACTTGGCGGAGCAAAGTAGTCGCGCCCTCGAATCAGCGCTGGTGGCCTCGACAACCACGAACTTGGTAGCAGTCGTCCCCTTTTTGCTGGTGGGGGGCTTCTTCGCACTGCTATTCAACGAACTGATTCTGACCATCAGCTTTTCCGTAGCAGCGTCCCTCGTGGTTGCGTTGACCGTCGTGCCCGCGTTGACTGCGCGCCTCCTGGCCATTGATGGTTCCAGCGGCGTCGGCCATTGGTTTGTCCTGCGCCAGTTCCGCCTCCTATTGACTGCCTTAACGCAACGCTATCGCCGATGCTTGGCTCGGGCGCTGCGGCATCGCATTTGGATAGTGGCTGCCGTTGTGTTGGTCATGGGTGGCAGCAGCGTGGTGATGCTGGAGCACATTCCCCAAGAGATTTTGCCGCGTATCAATACGAATCAGGCCAGAGTGTGGACCCAGTTTCCACCTGGAACGACGCTGGCGCAAAACCAGACAGTAATGACCGCGATCGACCGCCTGTTGGCCGAACAGCCCGAAGCTGAATATGTATTTACGACCGCAGGTGGCGGGATTTTTGCCTCGACCACCATCGAAAATACGCTGCGCGGTTCTAGCTCCGTCACGCTTGCTCCAGGCACGGACGCGGCTGCATTTTCCGATCGCGCCAGTCTTGCGATGGAAAAGTTCAATCTCGTCAACACGCGGTTGTTAACCTTTCCCGGTTCTGTGCGCGGACTGATCGTCAATAATTCTCCCGTTCGAGGGGGAGATATCGACCTGATTTTGCAGGGCACTGATGCTATTACGCTGCAACAGGCCGGACAGCAAGTCCTCCAGGCGTTGGACGCGCGCGCTACGCTGGCCAGATACCGCCCCGATGCCGATCGCCCGCAGGCGGAGATGCAAATCCGCCCCGATTGGGAGCGCGCCTCTCAGCTCGGACTGACTGCTCAAAACATTGGCAACACGGTCCAAACTGCGATTCGCGGCTCCGTGTCCACGCAACTCCAGCGCGGCGATCGCCTCGTGGACGTCCGCGTCCAGCTCGAGAACCAGTCCATTCGCACCCCTGACGACCTCCTACAGTTACCCCTATTTCCCGAAGGCGATCGCCTCGTGCGTTTGAGTGATGTGGCCCGTATCGAACGGGGCACCGCACCGGGCGAAATCCAGCGCATTAATCAGCGTCAAGTTTTTGTGATTGCGGGCAATCTAGCTGATGAAGCCAGTTTGGGAGCGGCTCTGGCCGAAAAAGAAGCGATTTTCGATACCCTCAAACTGCCCGCAGGCGTATCGATTTTGAGCAGTGCGAGTGCGGCGAGCAGCCGTCAAATCCAAACATCGTTACTACAACTGGGCGGCCTCGCCGCATTTCTCGTGTTCGTGGTGATGGCAGTACAGTACAACTCGCTGCTCGATCCGCTGGCGATCGTGCTGACCGTGCCGTTGGCGCTGGCGGGGGGCATCGTCGGACTTTATATGACGCAAACGGCCATCGGAGCCACGGTCGTCGTCGGGGCCGTGTTGCTCGTCGGTATTGTGGTTAACAACGCCATCATTATGGTGGAGCGCGCCAACCAACTGCGGATAGCATCCGGAAGCGATCGCCAAACTGCTATCTTGCAAGCCGCTCCCGAACGCCTCCGCCCCATCCTCATGACGACCATTACGACAGTGCTAGGGATGTTTCCGCTCGCGCTGGGGGTGGGTGAAGGATCTGAGTTTTTGCAACCTTTGGGCGTGGTGGTGGTGTCAGGCTTGGCGATCGCCGCTATCCTGACGCTGTTTGTCGTTCCTTGTTTCTACACGCTGTTGCACGAACCGCCATGGAGGCGGAATCCACCCGAGAAAGGCCTCGCCCTCTATCCCGTTGGACGGGAAAAATCGCAGATTTAGTCGTTATGCTGTTGGCACCTTCTATCTGGAGCAAAGGATGTCCATGAGACCGATAAAGTCTTGATATTCTTGCCCTTCGAGTGTCACTTTGTTGGGCTGGCGTATCGTACCTACGTTGCGGCTCGCATCCTCTACTTCCATATTCAAATTCGATCGAAATACTTTGCGAGCGGCGCAGTGAATTTCGTAATCGCCCGTTGCTTGAGTGGTGGTTTCACCTTCTCTGTAAAACGTGCGAAGTTGGGCAGAAATAAGGGCACCTCGATTAATTGACTATCTAAGCCAGATGCCAGATCATCAGATATCACTTACTGAGGCATAAAGTGAT
>JBCBVC010000072.1:0-20896 GCA_039817845.1 Cyanobacteria bacterium J06642_2 | reverse complement strand
GGGGCTCTTCTGGCTGAGATTGTGACATATCCGGCCGTTGAGCCCTTTTCTATGCCCTTGTGTCAGTGGCATTGGACTAAGAGGCCGTTTCTAAAGAAAAGCAACGGATCGGTCGCTCTGGCCGACATGAGGGGAGATGGTAGGCCACAGGAGTAGTGAATGGCCAGATGTCTCGTCCCAGTTATCCCAGTGATTTGAGCGATGCAGAGTGGGCTGTGGTGACCCCTCCGCTGCCAAGACCCAAGAAGGTCAGCAGCCCTCGCCAGGTGAACTTGCGAGAGGTGCTCAATGCTCAGTTTTACGTGCTCGACAACGGCATCAAGTGGCGAGGGCTGCCCCATGATTTTTCCCCGTGGCAAACTGTCTACGGCTACTTCCGTCGCTGGAGTGAGTGGGGAGTTTTAGACCAACTCAATCGTGAGTTAACTCGTCGAGTGCGCCAGCAAGACGCTCGTCACGAGCAGCCGAGTCTGGTGATTGTGGATAGCCAATCGGTCAAACAGAGCGCAAAAGGGGAGCAGAGCAAGGCTTTGATGGGGGTAAACGAGTCAAGGGGAGCAAACGACATCTGCTCGTAGACACGATGGGATGGGTGTGGAACTGTTTCATCACGGCAGCCAATGTGGCCGATGTCAAAGCGGCTGCCGCTGTGTTTGTGCCGGTGCTCGAAACAGTTGAGCGGGTTGAAAAAGCCTTGGCGGACAAAGGCTACCGAGGCAAGCTGGGGGGTCAACTGGAGCGGCAATATGGCTGCCAGTTAGACATCGGTCAGTGGGTGGGGGAGGGCTTTGAGCCCCAGCCGTGGCGGTGGGGGGGTGAACGGACGTTTGCTGGGCTCGACAATGCTCGACGCTTGGCGCGCGATGATGAAGAGCGCCCCGAATCTCATGAGGGCTTTGTCTACTTGGCGATGATTCGTCTGCTCCTGCGACGCATGGGTAACAATCGGAGACAACACCGTTCGGTTACTTCTTTTTAGAAATAGCTTCTAAGGCCAAAATTCAGCCTATGTTCCTTGTTAGGCTGTGATTGAAATCACGGCTCTCATTCAGAACTCAATTTTTCTTAGCGCCATCAGCAGGTGAGCCAACACCTAGCCGACGGCTACCTCCAAAACTTAGCAAGCAGTCTAGCGGCTAGGGTAACAGTAACCCCTTAGCCAATCCGATGTGCACTTCATTCTTTGGGTGGCTAAATTCTATTGAGTTCTGCTTTCCTCCCAAACACATACCCGGAGACCAGACCTCATGTTTATCCCTTCCGATCAGGGTGCTGATGCGCCCACCGTTCCTCCTAGCACCAGTCCTTTCCCACCACCCAGCAATGACACCGAAACTGTTCGGCACCTGCTATTCGGCAGCCTCACCTCCGCCCAAATCACCATCCGAACCCTGCACAAGCGTGGCTTCGGCGAATTCAACGACTAGAGCCAACCTATCTCCACCGGCAGACTCAACGAAGTCATGACCATTTTGACCAAGCGGATAAGGCTGGAAAATCAATCATAGTTGGGATATTCATAGCCATTTGGTCTATAAAACACGACCATGCCAGCTGGATAGCTTAAGGAGGCCATCAGGTTGCAGCTGCCAAATTCCTCCCAGGCTTATATTCAAACCAATAGGCTAATAGGATACCTGTTACCTGAAACTCATGAGGTCGGTAAAGCAAAAGCGAAGTTCTTCAAAGGGCTAGGCTTTAGTAACACGAACCCTAAACCACTGGAAGAAGCGCTGCTTAATTTGGCTAGGACTCAAGTCATTGATGAGGTTATCCAAATGGTGCATGGCACAAAATATACAATAACTGGCTCTATACAAACCCCTTCCGGTAAAACGGTTTTCATCCTCTAAAACGGTTTTCATCCTCACCGTGTGGATCGTGGATAATGGAGAAAATGCGCCCAGATTTATTACTGCTCGTCCCTACAGAGCCAGCTAGAGGATAGAGCAAACCTTCATGATTCAAGAACTCGATGTTGTCACGCTAACTCACGATATCCACGATCGTGGTCTGACCAAAGGCAGCCGAGGCGCAGTCGTACACTGTTATGGCGACACTCAAGGCTTTGAAGTTGAATTTGTAGACGAAACAGGTGAACAGTCAAGTGTGCTCACCCTAAAAAAGTCAGACATTCAGTTAGATAGGACAACAATTCAAGCGCAAGTCGTCGAAATTCTGGGTTATTTACCCGAAGATCTAGTAGCAGAAATTCGAGATTTTGCAGAATATCTTCATCAAAAGCGTTCTCAAAAAGCAGGTTAATTGCGAATCTATAAGCAGTAAACGCAATGCGTGTATCTGAATGGACGTACATGGCATGAGAGCCCATCTGTTCAGGATATCACCCCCAAAAACACGGTGATTGTCGTTAGGGTTGCGGTGATTGTATGCTCTAATTGCTGCATATTATGCGGTGATTATGAATTGGATTCATCAAACCCCGGCCTGGCCGGAATTTATCTGGAACAGTAATGTTCTAGAGCAGAAATTAGCCGATATCCGTCACAGGCAAGGCCGTTTGCTGGGAAGGATGGAATCTTTGGGATTTGACCTGCGCACAGAGGCCAGCCTGAATACACTCACAGTAGAAGTTGTTCAATCATCGGCCATTGAAGGAGAGAGGCTGAATTCTCAGGAGGTTCGCTCTTCTATTGCCCTCAAACTGGGCATCGATATCGGTGGATTTGTTGTTATTGGGCGAGATGTCGAAGGGATTGTCGAGGTCATGCTCGATGCTACCCAGCAACACGAACAGCCATTGACAAAAGGGCGTCTATGTAACTGGCATGCCGCACTGTTTCCTACGGGGCGAAGTGGCATGCGGACAATTACCGTTGGGGACTGGAGACCTGACTCTGTAGGGACTATGCAAGTGGTTTCTGGCCCCATTGGACGAGAGTGGGTTCATTTTGAAGCGCCCGAGGCTGCCCGCATTGAAGCTGAGATGACGGCTTTTCTCGACTGGTTTAATGGCACTCAATCAATTGACCCACTCATTAAAGCTGCGATCGCCCACCTGTGGTTTATCACCATCCACCCATTTGAAGACGGCAACGGTCGCATTGCCAGAGCAATCGCTGATATGGCACTCGCCCGAGCCGATGGCATGAGCGATCGCTTTTACAGCATGTCTGCGCAAATCGAATCCGAACGCAAAACCTACTACCAGCAACTCGAACACCAGCAACGCAATTCTGTCGATATTACCGGATGGCTAGATTGGTTTTTCGACTGCCTTGGACGAGCGATCGCTACGGCCGAATCAAGGCTGTCAGCCGTATTCTACAAAGCTGAGCTATGGAAGATCGTCAATCGCCACGGCGTTAACGACAGGCAGCGCCTTATTTTGAACCGGATGCTAGATGGGTTCAAAGGCCACATGAACACCTCCAAATACGCCAAGCTTGCCAAGTGCTCAACAGATACAGCGCTGCGAGATATCCAAAATTTGCTAATCCGAGGTCTGCTCATACAGAACCCTGGCGGTGGACGCAGCACTAGCTATCGCCTGTCGGATCTTGAGGAACTCAAAGCATTAGATGCCGAACTTGAATAAGCACGACAACACTCTTTGAGAATAGCTGTCCATAGGTTGGCAAGCGCTTACAACCTTGCACCTTAGTGGTGCAGAAAACTCTTGAAACGGCTTCTCTGTCTGGCTCTCAAATCAGTTCGATGTAGTCGCAGGAGGCGAATCGTGGCATGCTCAAGTTCCGCAACTCGCACCAGCCATGTCATCGCCTCTGCTTTATCGTCAGTTGCACGAGCAGCTGCGTCAATGGATTGTGCCCAAAGATCGGCGTCACCTTCAGGGATTTGCTGAGATCGTCGCCGCTATCTTGCAAGCCGAGAGCGGCTGCTTGAGTCACTGGTTACCCTATCTCACTCACCGCAAATGCCAAGCCCGTAGCCACATGGAGCGCCTATCTTACTTCGTTCACAATCAGCAGATTGAGGCCGAGACGTTCTACGCTCCCCTACTGTTGAATCAATGCAGCCGTACGTCATGCGCGAGGAAATGTCAAAATGGCGAAGATGTCAGCGCGAACGTACGGTGCCCATTGAAAACCCTTCTCTAAAGCAGCCGAAGCCGCCCGTTCTCGCCCAGGGATACAAATCCAGATCGCTGAATTTGCCTCACCATCGTTTGTGGATAGGGGCGATCTCGATTTTGTTGGTAGCTCTCAGTTCTCCCAATCGGGTGGTGCATTGGTTCCCCGGCGCGTTAGTTGGCTTAGCACCCCTGTTTTATTGGGGCTGGAATGCGTCTTGGGGGCAAAAAATCAGAATCAGCGCTGCCATCTGGTTTGGCATTTGCGTGTTGGTATTTGTCCCTGACGTCTTTTCCGTTAAATCACTCGGTTGGGCCGAAATTGTTGGCGGGCTTGTAGTATCTCCGATCGTGCCCCTGTTTTATGTCCTGGTCACGGCAACAAGTTTGCACTTAACGCGACGCTGTCCGTTGTGGCTGAGACCACTAGCGATCGCGGCGGTTTGGACGAGTTTCGACAGTTTTATGGCGCTGGTACGATTTCCACTGCCGTTGCACTACGGTGCCTGCATTTTTGATTTCACGCTGGCTATTCAAATTGCCGATATGACTGGGGTATGGGGCGTCACATTTTTAGCCATCTTGAGTAATGCCACGCTAGCCGCAGTTGCTCGTGCCGTCCCTCGCCATCGCTGGCGCGTTGCTGGCGTGGGGGTTGGGTTGTGGGGGGTCACATTACTCTACGGCAGCTGGCGCTTGCCTGCATTTGCTGCATTCGATGTTGCTAGCGATCCTCGCTTCACCATAGGTACGGTGCAGCAGATGGCGTGGCTGGAAAACGATCGCACTTGGCCTTACCGGGCGCAACGCTATGCCGAGATTCAAGATCTGACGAAACAGATGCTCGCGCAGGGAGTAGATTTAGTGGTCTGGCCGGAAGGGGCATTACGAGCCCAGGTGGCTGGTACCGATCTAGAGCGTTTTGTCTTCGAGCCAATTCTGCCTCTGCCGCGCGGCACCAAATTAATTACGGGTTCGAGCGAACCCGATCCGCGCACGGCAAATTTATCTTGGGAACAGCAGCAATTTATTAACACCGCACTTCTGTACGATGCTAGTGGCGAAATACGCGATCGCTACGGCAAGCAGTGGCTGTTTCAGTATTTCGAAACCAAACGCTTCGTCCCTTCTCCCGACGGCTATCGGCCGTTACGTGGTGGAGAGCGCCTGGGACAGCTGGGCGTGATGGTGTGCTTGGAAAGCGTCATGCCCGAGCCGTCGCGGGAGCTCGTCCGAGCTGGAGCACAGACTCTGATTGCGATTTCGGATGACAGCTGGTTTGGCAACAGCAATTGGCCAATTCTGCACGCCAGTTTGTCCGTGTTCCGAGCTGTCGAACTGCGACGCAGTTTTACTTTTGTCAACAATACGGGCGGCAATTTGGTCATCGACCCGTCAGGCAAGATTCAACAACGCGGCCCTTTTTGGCAGTCTGGCACTGTTGTCGGTGACGTGTGGCTCCGAGATGACGTCACGGTGGCAGCTCGATGGGGAGATTGGTTCGCCGTTGTGACGGTGATATCGGCACTTGGATTGGGGCTTTGGGAATGGCGCGATCGCTGAACATCCAAACCTCGGGTTTAGCTTTCAGGGATGGCAATGGTGTGGGCGTTGTCGAGCCGGAGACTAATTGCGTCCACCCACGCTGACTAATACCGGCCACGAGAGATCGCCCAAAAAGTAGCTTTCGGACACTGTACTGCTTAGCTGCGCTCGTTTTAATGGCGCGATCTTGGCGCGTTCGGATCGAAATGCAATCTGCATCAAGCATGGCTTCAACTCGCTCTCTCCTTTACTGAGAGCGTGTCGCTTGAGATGAGGTACTGCCTAGTCTCCTAGCCCTTTCTAGGAAGCAGTTCACTTCGCGAGATATACCTCACTGAGCAAGAAAATGCTCTCAATGCCAAATCGTCGAGACCTCCGTACCGACCTCAAAACCATTCCGACCCAGACCGCCATTTTACAAGAAAAAACTTAGAAATATAGTTATATATTTTATATGCTGTCTGAGAAAATGCGGACATTTGCCACAAAAGAAGCTAGTCTTGTTTTGTAATTGGTCAAAAAATCAATAAATATACTGATGGCACAGAGAAATATATTGCGGTATCCGCAGCTTGATTTGGCAATCTTCTGGCTGCTGGTTTTGTCGGTCGGTGGATGCGGCTCTGATGCTACACCAGGGGCGATTGCTCCAACCACTATTGTTGAAGCCAGTAGTCCGGTCTCCACCTCTGACGGTTCAGGCCCTTCGAGGACTGATGTCTCCACCAATCGCGCCCAACTTCTATTGCAGGACGACCCCACTGAAGTCACAGTCATTGATGCAGCTTTGGCGATCGCTCACTTCAATCTGCCCGAGGGCATTCCTCGGGCTGATGCGGCTCAGATAGCACGTTACCTGCTGCGCCATCCAGTGACCTTCTCAGGGGAAATACCCGGCGATGCCGATCTCGATTTTGCCGCACCCGCTGGTTCCATATCTCTGGCCGATGTGGCAGTGATGACTGCTGCCATTTCGATGTCACTTGAAGAACGAAGGAATGCTGACTTTAGCAGGCTGGCCAACTCGCTTTTAGGCGAGAATCGCATCGCGAACGGTCAAATCCTACGCCGACCCGGAGTTCCCGACACATTGCCACCTCCGACTCCCAGTCCATCCCCCAGCAGTAGGTCAAGCCTATTGGCTTCCCTGCCACCCATTCCACCTACGTTCGGTCGGGGGACAGGCACACTCAATGTTACTGAGGCAGAAGAGACGAACATCGATACTTCTGTGCTGAACGATATTGAAGCCATTGCAGCGCGTTATGACGACGACAAAGGTAACGAAAATGTGTCAGTCATTATCTTGAGCGGCGATCGCGTTGCCTACATCACATTAAAAGACCCTGGCTCGGTCCGAGCAGGGAAATATAACACTTTAGGTATCTTCGGGGGTGCTAGGGGGGCCGAAGTTTTCTTTCAAGAAGGAGTCGACTCTGAGGCAGATGCGGCGAAAAAGTACTTTGCCCTCGGGGGGGGCAGCGTCACCGTCGACGAAATTGGCAAAAACAGTCTCCGCATTCGAGTGAACTCAGTGAAGATGCAAGCCATTCCCTTCGATAGTTCCGGTCGAGGTTCATTTATCTTTGATGGTTTAGCCGAGTTCGACGGTTCAAATAACTAGCAGGGTTCGAATCACTAGCAGTGAAGTAAGCTATCGATTTCGACACACATTCGAGTTTGCCTCTGATGCGCTCGACATCTCCCGCCTGATGCACTGCATTAGACTAGAAATTTGACTGGCAGTGCGTTGAGGCATCATTTACATATGAGTACGGCAGCATTGGAACTAGAGATTGAGCGGCGACGGACGTTTGCTATCATCTCTCACCCCGACGCCGGGAAAACGACACTGACTGAAAAGCTGCTTCTGTACGGTGGAGCCGTCAATATGGCAGGGGCAGTAAAAGCCAAGCGTTCTCAACGTCACGCTACCTCCGACTGGATGAAGCTGGAGCAACAGCGGGGCATCTCGATTACGTCGACAGTGATGCAGTTTGTCTATGACGATCGCCAAATCAACCTGCTCGACACCCCCGGTCACCAAGACTTTAGCGAAGACACCTACCGCACCCTTGCCGCTGCCGATAATGCGGTGATGCTGTTGGATGGGGCAAAGGGTCTGGAGACTCAAACTCTAAAGCTATTTGAAGTGTGCAAGCTACGACAGCTTCCGATGTTTACGTTTATCAATAAGATGGATCGTCCAGCCCGAGAACCTTTGGAATTGCTGGATGAAATTGAAAGTACGCTCGGCCTGACGCCGTACCCGATGAACTGGCCGATTGGAGCGGGCGATCGCTTCAAAGGCGTTTACGATCGCCGTACTGGAGAAATTCATCTGTTCGAGCGTACGTCCCACGGCCAGAAAGCAGCCAGCGTGAAAGTGGCTCAGTTTGGCGACGACGAACTGTTAGATCTGCTCGATTCCGACCTGTATTTCCAACTCAAAGAGGAATTAGAAATCCTCGATGAAGTGGTGGACGATTTCGATTTAGAAGCGATGCACGCCGGCCAGATGACTCCGGTTTTTTTCGGTAGTGCCATGACCAACTTCGGCTTGCAATTATTTTTAGATGACTTTTTGAAACTATCTCTAGCTCCTAGCTCTCGCCTCAGCACGGTGGGCGAGATCGATCCGACATATGAAAACTTTTCGGGATTTGTCTTCAAACTTCAGGCCAACATGGACCCGCGCCATCGCGATCGCATCGCCTTCATTCGCGTTTGTTCCGGCTGTTTTGAAAAGGACATGACGGTTCGCCACGTGCGCACCGGTAAAGAGGTGCGGCTGTCGCGACCGCAGAAGCTGTTTGCTCAGGATCGCTCCACTATCGAAACTGCCTATCCTGGCGACATCATCGGCTTAGTCAATCCCGGTACGTTTTCCATCGGTGATACAGTATGCACTGGAAAATCACTGCAATACGAAGGTATTCCTAGCTTCTCTCCCGAGCATTTCGGCTGGTTGCGCAATCCCAATCCCTCTAAGTTCAAACAATTTCGCAAAGGTATCGATCAACTGAAAGAAGAAGGTGCCGTTCAAATTATGTATTCCTCGGACGAATCCAAACGCGATCCGATTTTGGCGGCAGTCGGACAACTGCAATTTGAAGTCGTCCAGTTCCGGCTGCAGAACGAATATGGCGTTGAAACGCGCCTCGATCCGCTGAATTACACCGTGGCTCGCTGGATTGAAGGCGGCTGGGACGTAGCCAACACTTTAGACAGCCTTTACAGCGCTGAAATTGTCAAGGATAGCAGCAACCGGCCCGTGCTGCTTTGCCGCAACATCTGGGGACTGCAGCAAATTCAGGAGCGCTATGCAGATGTAACCATGCTCGAAATTGCCCCGGTCATCAAGGTCGAAGCTGGCGCGCAGCAGGAATAGGAATGGAACGCCTGCGGGCATTGCGGGAAGGGGAGTTCGAGATCTCTGCTGGTGCCACATTCAATAACCTGGCTGGAAATACGAGTAAAAAGGTAGATCCGACACCAAGTTGACTGTCCAACTCGATCCATCCCCCGTGGCCTTCAACCGTAGCCTTAACGATCGCCAACCCTAACCCCGAACCTTCCGAACGGCGGCGTTGGCTGGAGAGACGAGCGAAGCGCTGAAATACCTTTTCGCAGTTTGCGGGGGTAATCCCTTCCCCCTCATCACTGACCCAAATTTTGACGTATTGACCGTGGAGTGTCGCTCCCAGCTCAATGCCTTCATGTTTTTCTGTATGCTGAGCGGCATTGTTAAGCAGATTTATCAGCGCCCCCGTGAGTCGCTGGCGATCGCCGAGCAATGAACCGTCGAGTGAAATACGCAATCGCCAATCGCGTTCGGCTAGAGTTTGAGCTTTGGCATAGACTTCTTCAATAAATGTTCTGATATCAAACGCTTGAAACTTGAGGAAATCTGGGCGTTCGAATTTAGCCAACAGCACCAGTTCGCTCACGATGCGATTCATTCGCTGAAGTTCTCCAATCGCGAGGTTAATGGTTTCGCGATCTTCGCCGTCAAGATGAGTCATCAAATCCAAATGGCCCATAGCAATGGTAATCGGGGTGCGCAATTCGTGCCCGGCATCCTTGATGAAGTCGCATTGACTGTCGAAAGCATTTTGCAGCCGATCCATCATCTTATTGAACGTAGAAGCTAAGGCTCCCAGTTCACTGCTATCTGCAATAGGTAGGCGGCGAGTCAGGTCGGATTCGCTAATTTTTTGGGCGATTGCCGTTAAATCGCGCACGGGTTTGAGTAATCTACCGCTACCAATCCAAGCCAAAACAAATGCTCCCAATAGGGCCGTGACTTCGATCGCGGCAAATACATAAGCTCCAGCTAGCGCTTCTCGAATTTCAGGACCGCTGATGTAGGCATCTATATAGACTCCCTGTTGCTGACCATTTGCAACTAACGGCTCGATAGCATAAAAAATTGTTCCGAGGTCGGCATCGCGAGACTTAAATTGTCCCTCTACGGGCAAATCTTCTTGCAGCCAAAGCGCAAACAGTTCTCCCCCAGGTTGCATGATCTGAGGTAGTTGGGAGGGTACGGATTGAGCAAGTTTGTCGTCAAATAAAAATATATGAAAGTTATCATTCTCGAATCTCAGCGTATCCAGCTCGTCACGAGCAAAAGTCGCCAACCCGGATATGGATTGGGAGTCTGGGCCTGCTTTCCAAGCTCTGTAACGGTTGACAAATTTCTGATGATCGCTGCGCAGCTCGTTCCGCACTCGTCGCTCGACATGTGGGACGATCGCGGCAAAGAGTAGAGGAATACTGGCAGCAGCAATTGATGCTATCAAAACAGCATATAAGAGTAACACTCGCGTACGAGTTTCACCGAGCAATTTTCTGACATTTGATTGGGTTGAAGCAGTTGCCACGAGCTTCCACCTCGATTCTGCTTTTGTAGACTTACAAGCGGCTTTATGCTTTAAAGCGTAGAAGCATGTTTACCGTAGAGAAAGGTAGAAATCCGTAGCGCTAGATGCGTCTGAATTCAACTTCGTGGACGTCACGTATGCTCAATATTTCTAAATAACTGAACCCGGTAGAGTGACATTCACGCACGGTGGCGTTCGTACCAGCGCATCAACATGGCCGCAAGGCGATCGCTGTCGTGGCGAATAGTGCCTTTCGTTTCGTCCTCTTTCATCACATTGGCCAAAACGGCGCGGCAATTTAGCTGAGCCAGGGTTTCGGGATCGAGGAGAACGGGTTCTGCTCCTTCTTCGCGATAGCGGCTGAGGGCGAGCTCGGAAGGCTGATATTTCTGCACCAAAACGCCGTCAAATAGGCGTTTGCCAGCGACTTTGTCGATCGCTAAAACGTGATCGCTCGCCGTATAACCAGTCGTCTCTCCCGGCTCGGTCATAATATTGCACACGTAAATGCGCGGCACGATGCTGTTAGCAATGGCTTCGACCATTTCGGGAACGAGGAGGTTAGGAATGATGCTGGTATAGAGGCTGCCTGGCCCCAAAACGATAAAGTCGGCTGCCTGGATCGCGGCGATTGCCTCGGGTACGGCCAGGGGCTGGGCGGGTTTGCAGCCGACGCGAACAATGTGACCACGGGCTTTGGCAATACTGGATTCACCTTCAATCCAGCGCCCGTCAGACATTTCTGCCCATAACGTGACGTCCGCTAACGTCGACGGCAGTACTTGGCCGCGAATGGCGAGCACTCGGGAGGTCATGGCGATCGCGCGGATCAGATCCTTCCCGGTAACTTCAGACAGAGCCGTGATGAAAAGATTACCGAAGCTGTGCCCGGAGAGTCCTTCCCCTGTTTCAAATCGAAACTGAAACAGCTCGGTCAGCAGTTTTTCCTCGCTGGCTAAGGCCGTTAAGCAGTTGCGGATGTCACCGGGAGGGAGCACGCCAATCTCGCGACGCAAGCGGCCTGACGATCCGCCATCATCAGCCACCGTGACCACGGCAGTGATGTTGCTGCTGAATTGCTTGAGGCCACGCAACAGAGTTGAGAGACCCGTGCCGCCTCCAACCACGACAATTTTGGGGCCGCGACCGAGGCGCTTGCGCTGGAGCAGTTTGTCAACCAGCTCGTCTTCATCGCCTTCCGGCACCAGAGCATCGCTCAGCGAACCGAAAGTGCGCCGTACGCCAAATATCAACATCCCGAGGCCGACCAGTAACACTAGCGGCCCACTGATGTGGCTGGGAATGATGCTGGTAATCGCGCGCAGCGTCACCCCGACAAGCTGTTGGAAGCGAAAGACGGGAGTGAGACCGACGAGAATGGCCAAGCCAAAAACGGTGAAGACGGTTCCGGCGATCGCCAGAGACAGCCAGCGTTTGACATCTAACCCCGGAGACAACCACTTTTGCCACCGCCGTACGGTTGGACGCGGGTCGAAAGGGGAAGGCGATTTAGACACGCGCGGCCACTCCTGCGCCGCTCGGCTGCGAGGATGACACCTGCATCTCAGCCAGGGAATCAGCAACGTGTCGATGAATGGTTTGCAAGTCGTAGGCGCGCGAATCCCCCAGTGCAGCAGCCAGATCGCGTGCCAAGCGTTCGATCAGAGCTACCGAGCGGTGTTGTCCGCCCGTGCAACCCACGGCAATGGTGACGTGGGTGCGGCGCTCTTCAAGATAAAGGGGCAAAAACTCCAAGGCCATATCGCGGATGCGGCTGTAGGTTTGTTGCGCGATCGCGTCCGCAAAGATATATTCCTGCAGTGCTGGGCTTTGTCCGGTAAGGGGTTTAAGTTCGGGAATGTAGTACGGGTTGGGTAAAAAGCGGACGTCGAACACCAAATTGGCATCGACGGGAATGCCGTGCTTAAAGCCAAAACTGACTAGCGAGACAGTTAGCGGCGGGCGTTTGGCTTGCAGGAGCAACTCTTCCAATCTCAACTGCATTTGCCGCAGACTGAGACTGGAGGTATCGATAACAAAGGTACTGCGCTCGCGCACGGGGGCGAGCAAGTCGCGTTCGAACTGGATAGCAGCGAGCAACCCGTCAACATCAGTAGCCAGAGGATGGCGACGACGGTTGGCGCTAAAGCGGCGGACGAGAACAGTATCTGCCGCTTCGAGATAGAGCAAAGGGAGGTCGCTCCAGCGCTCGGACGCCATCTTGAAATCAGAAACGAACGAGGCGCGACTGAGTTCGAGACCGAGGGCAACGCGTTTGTAATGAGACCGCAAATCTTCTAGCAGGGTTAAGGCAGCATTGGGTGGAATGGAATCCACGCAAAAGTACCCCATATTTTCCAAGAGCTGCACGGTCGAACTCTTGCCTGCACCTGAGAGTCCGGCGATCGTGAGGGTAGGAACGGAGGTTGCCATAGCTGATATTGTACGGGGGATTAAGCGCGCGACAGCCAGTTCCGAATCGTGGTAGTTCGAAGCTGACCGACAAAACCACCCAAGTTTACGCTAAGCAGGTGCGTAAGGCTCGGGGGCCAGGGCTGCAGATGCACGTTCTTCAGATACGCTTGCAGATGATGGCGTCGAGCTAGTGGCCTACGAATCCAGAGACTCAGACGTTCCAGCTTTAGGTGAAGTTGTTCGGAGATCTCGCCACAGTTCGACGCCACCGTAAATACCAGCCAGGTTACTGACAATCTCGATGTTGTCAGGCAGTTGACACTGAATTTTGCGCGTGTTGCCGCCACCTAGATAGATTGTGCGGCAGGAAAACAAGGCCTGCAATCGTTCTAAGGCATAGCTGAGACGACGGTTCCAAGCTTTATTACCGTCGCGCTTACGGGGGGCATTACCCAAAAGCTGTTCGTAAGTCTTGTTTTTGATGAATGGATGGTGACCCATTTCCAGATTCGGCACCAATGTTCCATCCACGAACAGGGCCGACCCCATCCCCGTCCCGAGAGTCAAGACCAACTCCACGCCACGGCCCGCGATCGCCCCGTAGCCCTGAATGTCAGCATCGTTGGCAGCGCGGGTGGGCACCCCAAACATTTGCTCGATGCGGTCTGCTAGCGGAAAATCAATCCAGTCAGGATGGAGGTTGACAGCCGTTTTGACTACGCCCTCAGTCACGACACCGGGAAAGCCAACCGCGATCGCGTCATACCCTGAGAGCGGCTTCATCACGTCAGATAAGGCTGCGAGGATGGGCTCGGGCTGGGCCGGACGCGGCGTCTCGCATCGCAGGCGGTCGCTCTTCATATCCTGCTGCTCATTCACCAGCGCGCCTTTAAGCTTACTGCCACCGATATCAATACACAGCACCAGCATGCCTCTGCCACTCCGTCTCAACTTAAGTGTCTCGGGCTCAACTTTAAACTGTCCGCAATCCAAATCCATAGGACCAGTTGAGCCGGAGATTGCGGAGAATAGAAAATATAGCAGCCGTCAAGCTGCTTAGGACGTTTTCGCTATTCAGAACCCAGTCGCAATCAAGGCGTCTATGTTCCAACGAAGACGTCAAGAGTTTTATCTCTCCTCGCCCTCGTTATAATAGCGAGAATCCAGTACATCTTCTGGCTGAAAACACTTAATTCTTGCGAAGCTTAACCGCTGTCCCCGTAGCAGTGATGAGTAATAACGCGCCCTTCTCATCCACCACAATCGAACCTGTTTGCACGCAAATACCGACAATGGCATCAGCTTGCTTGCGCTCGGCTCGTGCAGTTAATTCCTGAAGCGCGCGTTCTTGGCCTTTCTCAAATACCTGCTCGTAGCTGCCTGTCCGACCACCAACGATGTTGCGAATACTGGCAAACCAATCACGCAAAAAATTCGAGCCATACACAACTTCGGCGGTCATAATACCTAGGTACGCTTCAATATGCTGGCCTTGAATCTCGTGTGTAGTCGAAAGAATCACCGTTGCTCCCCTTAGCTACATACTGCCTTTTAAATGTAACTGAAAGCAGATCTAACTATCTGAGCTAAGGATCTATGAGTCCTCTTCATCTTTGAGGTCTGCTAGTTGAGCGCGGTACTCCTGAACTTGACGCAGCGAACGTCCACCCAGGTCGGTCACGCGATAGTACTTGCGCCGTGCGCCACCTGTCTGCTCGTTTTCATCTCCCCAGGTCCACGCAATCAGACCTTTCTTATCAAGACGATTCAGAGCGGGATAAAGGCTACCAAACCCTAGCTGAGTAGGGCGTCCTCTGTTAAGAGCTGCCAAAATTTTAAGACCGTACATTTCCCGTCCGACCAGCAAAGTCAAAATATCTTCATCGATCGCGGAAAGCTTGACGACTTTCGGCTTACTTGTTGTCATTACCACCATACTAGGGGCGAGTGAATTACCTACGTCCACAATAGTATATTAAAAAACACTAGCTAGTCAACCCTGCGTAAAAATTAACCACTAATCCGTAAAAAGTCGGTGGAGCTTCGTCCAAATACCTCGGGTTCATACTGAAGCCTTGTCGTAACTCCCGGCCATAGGAAGGTTCCTGGTGTAACAGATCGTACCAAATAGTGCAAAATGTAAGCGCCTGGTTCTAGGCGATCGGCGTAGGCAACGACGCGATCGCGATGCAAAGACTTGTAGTCTACAGACCAGCGATTGTGGCGACCGCGGCGCTCTACGTGACGATCGGATGTGGTCCGGAAGTTGGTATCGACGGGTTCGAGTCCAGCTGGTAGCGGATCGGTAAGGATGACGCGGTCAACAGGGCGGTCGACTACCAACTCCACGGAGATATCGAAGACTTGTCCGGGTGGTAGGGACAAGGGGCGATCGCTGACGCTTAAATCCATGCGCCGCAGAATGTCATCACTGCCAGCGGGGCGAACGGTGCGGGTGACGCGCAACCCCCCGAATCGGCCGGGCTGGGGGCCGGGGAGGCGATATTGATAAGCTGCTAGGTAGTGCAGCTCGCCTTCGCCAGAGGACTCGATGACCAGATTTCGATCGCCTTTGGGCAGAGTGGCTATCGGCATGTCAAGGTCGAAACTGGGATTGTCGTAGCCCTGAAACTGAACAGAGCCAAGAGCCTTTTGCCCTAGGCGGACGCGGGCGCTGAAATCAGGAGGTTCCGGTTGACGTGCAGCGTAGTCTAGGAGTGCGCCGATCGCGACGGCGTTGTTGTAAAGTCCTCCTGGCCAGAGACCGTCTCGGCGGAGAGCCAGCAGTCCTCGCACGACCCGCGCAATGGCTTCAGGCTCGTCATCGCGCGCGATGGCCAGACGCAAGGCCTCAGCTTGTAAAACCGTGGGCGATCGCATCCAGCCCCACTGGCGAGGCACGTTGACAACAGCCGAGCGACCCGAATTGGCAACCGTTTCCTGCAACTCTCTGGCAAAAGTCGTTGCTGTTTCTTCCCATTGCGGAAACTGGCTGAGATAGCGTGCGAGCCGAAATTGGCTAGTCGTATCGAGGTGATCGCGTTGCTCGTAAATACTGTCGAGAAAATCAGTGCGGCGATCTCCAAGGGCTGCGAGGGCGAGTAGGGTTTCCAGACGGCGCGAAGCTTTACATACCTCTCGCGAGTTTTGCACTGCATAGCAGCGATCGTATTTTTCGGGGTTTGCCAGGGTGACCTCGAGATAGGTTGTGAGGCGATCGATCTCGAGGGTGTCGACCGACAGCGATGCGGCTCGGGCCGCAGCAATGCTGTGGGCAGCATAAGTAGATCCCCAGATGCTGGGGAATTCACTACTCGGCCAAGACTTAAACCCGCCGCTAGAATGTTGTAAATTGCGTAAGTATTCGAGGGCGGTAGCAGCCCGTTCTTCGGCATCAAAGTCCGAAAATGACTGTCCGTAGACCTGTTGCAGGGAGTGTAGGCGGGACGAGATCGCCAACTGGATGGCGGCAGGCTCTAAAAAGGGCGGATCGTCACTATCGACAATCGCGCGAGTTGGAGCAACGATTTCGGGTAGCAGCGTGCTGGCCAGCGTGACTTGTAAGCCGCCGCTGTTGGGCATGACAGCATCATCAATGCGGAAGGGAATGCTGACGCGGCCTGCCGGTCCCCCAGCCTCGATGACCCCGGTTTCAATTGTCTGCTCGCTGGGATGTAGGGCTTTTACTTCGAGGGGGATTTCGAACCCATCTGCTTGTGCTCCTAGTTGAGTGCGGAAGCGCACGAGCGATTCTCCGACTTGGGCCGCTACCGCTTGAAAACGATGGACTTGCGTCCCCGCTTCAGCGGCAGCAGTTTGCGTTTGGGCTTCCACTTCTCCCTCATCTGCGACCAACAGCAGTGGCGGAACGTCCTGTTCGGCTTCGGACACGGGTTCCACCTCAGCCCGAATCGTCAGCGTTCCAGACTTGTCCGAGGTATTCGTAACGGCTACGCCGACGTCAAACACGTCACCGAGCCGGGCAAACTGTGGCAATACGGGATTGGTCAGCAAGGGTTGCGTCGTGATGAAGGTGGTATCGGCAGTACCGAAACGCAGCTCGGGAGTGGAAGCGATCGCCAATACGCGCCAGGTGGTGAGGTCGTCAGGTAATGAGAACGTCACTTCAGCTCGGCCGTTGGCGTCGGTAATGACGGAACCGTTGAAATACGCGAAGGGGCGGAAGTCTCTACGAATGCGCGGGTCAGCTGACCCTGCCGCAAAACCACCTCCATACCCCCAACCTTTTTCTTCAAGGGGAGCGGGCGGCGTGACGGCTACGTGGGGACGATTGTCGGCAAAGCGGGTGGAAATCGGTCGGTCGGCATAGACTGTCTGCACCAGATCGGGGAAACGGTAATCGGTTAGCTGCAGCACTGATTCGTTCGCTACGGCGATCGCCAGTTGGGCCCGCGTCGGCTTGCCGCCGGCGTCGGTGACTTGGAAACGCAGGATTTGCTCCTTGCCGGGAAGCAGGGATTCAGCATCAGGAGCGATCGCTACCTCGACATATTTGTCATCGAGATTGACGTGGAATGGAGCGAAACCAACGTGGCTGAGTTCGGAAATATCGGTTAGGTTCACTTCATCGAGGGGCTGCCCTTGACGGACGAGCACCGCTTGGACGGCGGCATTAGGCAGCATGTCAGGTGTGACTTCAAACTGAACCTGAGGGGCACCCCCTTGGACCGGAGTTACCGTTTCGAACAACGTCCCGTGTCGCACGACCGCAACGTAAAGCTCGCCTGCAGCGTAAGGTGACTGAATCAGAGCAGTAGCCGTATCTCCAGGTCGATAGGTCTCCTTGTCGAGCCTAATATCCAACCGAGGCTGAGCGTAGCGATCGCCCCAATCGGTCGCAGTATCTCCTGCCACCCATATCGACGTGTGGGTCACTGCTGCAGGAGAGTCAGAGCCTACCAGTTGAGCTTCAATGCGATAGGAGCCCGATTCGGGCGCAGTTAAATCCACCACTTGTGCGGTCGAGCCCGAACGCACCGTAGCCTCAGCCACGGGCTCGTACTGGACTTGCGGACGCTCGACCGCAGCCCCTTCAATCAACCGCGTGACGCTGCTATAGGTGCGCTTTTGCAGTTCCAGATGCACTTTCTGACGCGCGATCGCTTTGCCCTCAGGGTCGGTAACAATCGCGCGAATCGGGAAGGGCTGTCCCGCTTCGGCCACGAAGTCTGTTTGCAGGCCGATAAGGCGATCGGTGGGAAACGCCGTTAGCGTTTGCGAAGCTGCTACCGAGACATTCGAAACATCTGAGACCTCTGCATCCACTCGATAAGTCATGGGATAAGGCAGGTCTTTAGCAATGGAGAACGTCAGTTCGTCTTTGCCGTCAGCATCGAGTATCGATTGAGTTTGCATCACCTCACTGGGCAGTTCCGGTCGTTCTTCTGGCCAAGACCATTGCGGTCCAAAAGAAAACTCCTCCCAGTCGGGTATCGCCGAATAGGCCAACCGGCGGGTAATCGTATAGGTTGCATTCCCCTCTTGTACGGGAGCGCCAAACAGATAAGCCCCGTTCGTCGCTGCCGTGACCTCGTCACCCGCCACCGCTAGCGATCGCTCGATATCGAGACTGACTTTGAAGTTAGGCGGTTTAAACTCAGCCACCCGAAAGCTGCCGTACAGCGTCACGCCGCTGTCACCTTTGGCCTCAACCGTGTAGTACCCCAAGGGTCGATCGGCCGCTAGGTCGTAGCTAAGAGAAAAAGAGCCGAAGTCATTAGCCTGCTGCGTGCCGAGCGCAGTCTCTTTGCCATTCGGATCTCGTAGTGTGATGGCATACTGCGTGCCGCGATCGCTTTTCAGTTCGTCTTTCTGGAGATAAAACGCTTCGCCCGTCAGCCAGACGGTTTCGCCGGGTTGATACAGGGCGCGGTCCGACAGTACGAGCCCTCGCGATTGAGGTTGGCCGTCGTCCCAATCGGCATACACGCCATACCCGTAGGAACCGCTGTAACGTTCGATCGTCGTAAACGCCCAGTCTTCGCCATTGCGGGCGATCGCCAACAGAGCCAAACGGCTGTCGTCGTCATATCCAAACGATCGCGTGCCGATACAGGCCGAAATATCGGACTCAGACAGAGAGAGCGTCCCCGAGGCATCGGTCTGACCGGTAAAACAGGGAGTAGGCTCAGGCGGCTCATCACGGGTAGTGGGGCTGGCATAGAGTTCGATCTCGGTATTGGCGATCGCGCTTCCATCAGCCAGGCGGTGGGTACGAATCTGGCCGGAGTTGGGAAAGACTTGGGCGAACAGGCCAATATCGGTGAGTTGAATCAGACCGAATTGGCGGGGACCGCGCCATCTGGGAGTGCCATCGACAGTTTCTTGGTAGGTGCGTGCTGCTACACCGTACGCCATCATGCCTGTTGACTGTTTGAGGTAGTCTTTGACGGAGATCGTCGTATCGGCAGTGCGATTGCGTTTGGCATCAGCAATGGTATATGTGGGCCATTCCTCCAGCGCGTTTTGCCGGTGGCGAGTGGCAGGCAAGAGATGATAGCCGTCGATCGCCTGCTGCTTCTGGAATGTCGCGATCGCGTCTTCCGGCTTAATATCCAGATAAATGGCTCGAAGCGTATCGTCCGGGATATTCATGCTTTCGACGTGCAGCTGTAAATTTTGTCCTGCCGGGAAGATGTGGAATCCGGTGGGCAACGACAGCAGCGGCAATAAGTCGCCCGTAGCGTAATCGACTGAAACTGACTGGCCTAGGGTTTGACCGTAGATATCTTTGAGGTCGGCATCGAGGGTGATGGAATACTGAGTATCGGCGTCGAAGACCCAGGGATTGAGTGCCAAGTGGTTGAGAAATCGATAATTCTTGAGGATGGGGTCGAGGTCGGTATTGGCGGGGGCTGGTGAAATGGAGACGTGCGCTTTCGCAGACTCGAAATCAATCGGGTTATTGAAAACCAGTTCGACTTGACGGTCGAGAGACCCTTGGCGGTGGTCGCTCCAGTTCAGTTCTTTCGACGTATCTAAAGTCTGGAAGGCCAGCGGACTGTAGGTGTCGAACGTAAATGCGTAAGCGCGATCGCTGGGCCGATTGCCATATTGCGGCTGCACCCCGACATCCAGATCCAAGACGTATGAGGTCGATTCAGCCAAAGGAGTTCGGGGCGATATCGTATAGAGCCAGGTGCGGCGAGACGGGTCGAAGCTGGTGGCCGGATCGGCCTCTACTCCCTCCTGTTTGGCGGTAAGGTCGAAGGAGATCGCGACATCCGGTTGCGGCTCGGAATGGAGGAAGAGGCGATCGCGCAGCGAATCCAGTTCGAGTGATGTCGAGGATTTTAGGGTCAACTGGGGTTCGAGACCCAGAATTTGTTTGTCCTCTGTTAGTTCTAGGTCAAACGGGTCGGTTTCAATCGTCCAGGCAATATCTCGTGCGAGTTGGTGTCCGTTGAGGTCGGTCAATCCTTGTTTGATCGTGACATTGACGCGGGCGGCCCGAGGTAAAGCCCGCTCGGGTTGAAAGCCCACCATCCGAGGTGTAAGGAAGCGAAACTGGCCCGGTAACGGCGGATCGAGCTGGAAATAAGACAGCGCCGTTTGGCGATCGGGGTCGGCCAAACTCGATAGCGGAATTACGGGCTCGGCAAACCGAATTTGGATTTGGGCCAACCCCTCTGCGGTCCCGATCGGACTGACGTCTTCAATCCAATCCGGCAGTTGTGGCGGTGCTAAAGCTGTTACATCCGCTAAGGTCAACACCGTTTCTGGCGATGGTTTTTCCGGGGCAATTCGGCTGCCACATCCGAACGGAGCGATCGCCATCACCACCATCGACGCCACCAGGACGATGGACTTTATCAGTCGCGGCCACACCTTCACTGCTGCTCCCCGCTAGTTCTGACTTATTGAAACTCATGTCAGCAATTCCCTCAGGAGATTGCAAGACTCAGTAGATCGAAAAGGGATTACCCAACAGGTTGAGTGGAGGGCAGATAGACCTGTTGAACAACGGGGAACTGTC
>JBCBVC010000071.1:0-21194 GCA_039817845.1 Cyanobacteria bacterium J06642_2 | reverse complement strand
TAGCAAGGGTCATCGAGGTCATGCGTTTTTTAACAGCAGCAGAGGTTGAATATTGCAAAGCCGTACGTCAAGCCACTGAGGGTTCCGAACAACTGCCTGCTATTTCTGTCGAGGGTAAGCTCTACGTTAAAGCAGCATCGTTTCCTAAAGAACAGCAAAATGAGGCGATTGCCTACGGTCGCCAAAAAATTTTAGACGGGAAAACCACGGGAGTTCTGGTTGAAGATGCCGTCGAATTTACATTTTGGTATTTCGACCCACGAGTAAAGGAATTGCCAGATGCAGGACCGCAAGTATCTGCGGCCGATCGCGTCAACCTTGACGAACTCATGGCGGCTATGCGCGGTTCTCAGGGAATTAGCATTCAGGATCGCCGCCACAACTTGCGCCAGTACCCCAGCTGCTTCATTGGCAGCGAAGCGGTATTGTGGCTGATGGGTCATCTCGGATTTGACAAGATCGATGCGACGCGCGTCGGCCAACGCTTGCTCGATGAAAAGATCGCGCATCACGTCACTGATAGCGAGCCCTTTCGTGACGGCCATTACTTCTATCGTTTTTATCGCGACGAGTAAGGTTGGCGAATAGCCGATCGTCGCGTCTATGCGTAAGTTGCTCGAAGTTCCTCGGTAATAGGCAAGACGACAGGCAATAGCTCTGAACGATTGACCGCAAGGGTTGGGTAGGGAACGTCCCGATAGTTGACGCCCGGTTTTAAGGGAAACAGTTCGCCCGATGTCAGCGGCTGCCAAACGGCTCCTGCCCCGTGCAGAATCGGCCAAGCTGCAGCAATATCCCATATTTTAGGGGAGGCTTCAACAGAAGAAAGTACCGCTCCCGTTGCCACAGAGACGAGGTTGAAAGCTGCCGCCCCAAGCGCTCGCCCTTTTAGAGGAAAATCAGCGGGCTTCAACATCCAACTGCGAGAGCAAAAGCTAGCGAAATGCGTCCGACTCGGTTCGTCAGGAGAGGGTTGCAATTGTCTGCCATCCACTGTCCAAGCGCCATTCTCAGGCAGCTCAGGGACAAGAGCGCGATCGCCGTAAAAACCGTAAAATGCCTGATTGATGGGCGGCACACTGAGGTAGCCGAAGACAGGCGTACCGCGATAGAGTAATCCGATCGAAATATCCCAGACCGGGACGCCTCGGGTGAAGTTGTTGGTGCCATCCAGCGGATCGATAATCCAGCACCAGTCTTTCTCGGGTAGCACTTGTGCGCCTTCTTCACTCAAGACGCCATGCTCGGGAAAAGTCTTAGAAATTGCTCCGACAATGGTGGCATCTGCCCAGCGATCGCATTCAGTTACGACAGACCCGTCTGATTTGAACTCGGCCTGAACTTTGGCGAAGTCAGCTAAAAGGCGATTGCCCACGAGTTGAGTGGTATCGCGGCACAAGTCCAAAACAGATTGCCAAAACGGAGACAGTGTTTGCATGGAGAAATCGCACTCGAAGGCGGCAAGCAACGTTCACAGACTATCGCGGGAAGGGACACGCGAGCGATCGCACTTTTCTCCATGCACTGACCCACATTCATCAACATTCGTCTTGGCTCAATTCTCCAGCGAACTGGAATGATTTGAGTAGGCCTGCATTCATTGCCAGGGTTTCCCGCATGGAGACGCAGCCCTTATCTACAAAGCATCAGAACGAGCGCGCCTTTCCACCGATCATTGCGATCGCCGCTTTCACTGGTTTATTGGCCGGAGTTGGGGTGGCATTGTACTTGCAGACGTTACCAACAGACATTGCTGTTTCTCACGCTACGATTGCCCTCGCGGCTGCGGGTGCTGTCTACGCGGGGAGCGGTTTGGCACGCAATCTGAAAGCCTCAGCCGTGCTGGAAATCGCGATCGCTCTCGGTTTTATTCTCGTGGCTACCTTGGGAACTATTCATTCCCTGTTGTCTCCACTCCCTTCAAACGTTGGTATCCTCCGCTGTGCGCCACTTTTGATGTGGCTATCGACATTGGTGTGTGGCTCCTAGTGGTCTCAACCTAAGAGAGCCTTTCCCATAGCCGACTAGCGATCGCCGACTCCGCATCTAGGCCCCGTGCTCCTGAGCAACCCACGGGAACAACAAGCCTATTGCTTTTTTGTCGCTCCAGCTCACGCTGATGATTACCGTCATTTGGCTATAAATGATTTGTCCGTGAACCTAGCGGTTGGTGCTTTTGTACTAACTGATTTCCAGCGTAAGGGGGCGTCTGTGAAAGAGCCGAAGTTGCAACGCGAGCTGAAACGTCGCGCAAAGGTGGATCGGGAAGGTCGAACTGTATTGATTGAGTGGATACAGCAACATGGATTACATAATGTTGTGGGCACGGGCAGCCTGAGTGAGGTGCAAAAGGCTGAGTATGAAAGAGCCAGAGCCCGCGTGAGTGAGATTGATGCCGAGAATACGAAGTGGCTCCAAGATGTCGTCAAACAGTACGGGTGGCCGACGATTTCATTGGTGGGAGAGAAAGGTAAGAAAGCGGCTTGGCTTCTCGTACAACACGCGGATGCAGAACCGAGTTTTCAGCGATACTGCCTTGATTTGATGCTCAAGCAGCCGAAAAACGAGGTGTCGCAGTCAAAGTTGGCCTATTTAAAAGATCGCGTCCTTCTGGCTGAGGGCAAGAGCCAACTGTATGGCACGCAGTTCACATTTGTTGACGGCAAATGGCAGCCTTTCCCACTCGAAGATGCAGTGAACGTAGATAAGCGGCGGGCTGAGGTTGAGTTGCCAACACTTGCTGAGAACATCAAGCAAATCGAAAAGCGCTATGGTAAGTAGTCCGCACGTGCAAATTTTCCCGCTGTCTTCGAGGAGCTGCGCTCGGGGCGGCATAGTCCTCACTCTTCAGCACAGTGAGTGTGAGGACTATGCGTCAGTAGTCTTTGTGCTAGTTTTTGGACCTCGCCGATAGCCACAAGACCATTAGCGATCGCGTTGAAGCTCGTTGGGTAGCAATATACTCTTGCTCCTTGCAAGGCATTGAAGACGTTGAGCAACTGCGCGAATAAACTACGCCCTTTTGGCATCCCATAGATTTCGGCTATGACATCTGTCCAAACAACATGAGCTGAGCTCAAAGCAAGTTTCTCTGGAGCGAGCGCAGGAATTTATCAGTTTGCAGCGATCCGGTTAGACGCGATAATGCTGGACGTACTTCTGCCCCCCATCCATGGCCAATCCTCAGGAAGAAATTCAACGCTTGCGGGATTTACTGCCAGCCTCGCTGCGACCGCTGCTGACGATTGAAGCCATGTCTTACGGCTATCCTGACGGCGATCGCCTCTTGCGCGTCAAGCCGCGTCCGCCTTGGCAGCCTACTGGGACGCTGCAAATCGATTTCTCTCGCTGGCTGAGCATTCCCCAAGCCCAGCGGGATTTGTTGTTTCTGCGGGAAGCTGGGTGGTTTGACGGTCGCAACTGGCTACAACCCGGATTATATCAAGGCTTAGCCGTCTCAGGGGCCTTGGCGACGTTGTTGGAGTTGACGCTACACAATCCTCTATCCGTAGTTCTTGCTGGCGGCGTAACAGGCTTGGCCGTACGTCAGATCTGGACGGGGATGAACAGCGATACGGCTCAGTTCGATGCCGATGAATTTGCCCTGCGCCGCGCCCAGTATCGAGGTTACGATCGCCGCTCTGCCGCCCGTCATCTGGTTCTGGCGCTCGAAAACGTGCAGCGGGTTGACAAGCGAGACGTGCAGGTGGTGATGCGGTTACAGCGGCTGAAGGCGATCGCGTCGAGCTAATTCAGTTCGGGCTGTAGCTGACTAACTGGCAAAACCCAGCCTCAGCTTGCCACAATAGATGCTCGGACCTGAAGCATGAGATCGCAGGCAGAAGGCATGGCTCAATTCGAACTGCATTCGTCCTACGAACCGACGGGAGATCAGCCCCGGGCGATCGCCAACATGGTCGAGAATATTGCCCGAGGCGAGCGCCATCAAACTCTGCTGGGGGCCACGGGAACGGGCAAAACGTTTTCTGTTGCACACACTATTGCAAATGTTAATAAACCAACACTCGTTCTCGCCCATAACAAAACATTAGCGGCGCAATTGTGTAACGAACTGCGCCTTTTATTTCCCAATAATGCAGTTGAATATTTCGTCAGTTATTACGATTACTATCAGCCCGAAGCTTATGTCCCCGTTACTGATACGTATATTGCGAAATCTTCGGCTATCAATGAAGAAATTGATATGCTGCGGCATTCTGCTACGCGATCGCTATTCGAGCGCCGTGATGTCATTGTCGTAGCCTCTGTTAGCTGCATCTACGGTTTGGGAATGCCAGAAGAATATTTGAAAGCATCTATTGCTTTCCAGGTGGGCGAAGTTCTCGATCAAAGAAAGTTACTGCGAGATTTATCTTCGGTTCAGTACGAGCGCAACGATCTCGACTTAACCCGAGGAAAGTTTCGCGTTAAAGGTGATGTTTTAGAAGTCGTACCTGCCTACGAAGATCGCATTATTCGAGTTGAATTCTTCGGCGATGAAATTGATGCTATCCGCCTCGTCGATCCGGTTACGGGAGAGATTCTCCAGAGCTTGTCGGCTACGCGGCTCTACCCGGCGCGGCACTTCGTCACGCCAGAAGAGCAGTTGGAGGAAGCTCTATACAAAATTGAAACCGAACTGGAAGAACAGCTCGAGTACCTGCGCTCTGAAAACAAATTATTGGAAGCTCAACGGCTGGAGCAACGCACCCACTACGACCTAGAAATGCTGCGTGAGGTCGGGTATTGCAATGGCGTGGAAAACTATTCGCGTCATCTTACGGGGCGAGAAGAAGGCGAACCGCCCTCCTGTTTGGTGGACTATTTCCCCGATGATGACTGGCTACTCGTCGTCGATGAATCTCACGTCACGATTCCTCAGGTCCGAGGCATGTACAACGGCGATCGCGCTCGCAAACAAGTCCTGGTCGATCACGGATTTCGCTTGCCCAGCGCGCGAGACAATCGCCCCCTCAAAGCCGAAGAATTTTGGGGTCGGGTAGACCAAGTCATTTACGTTTCTGCTACCCCAGGCGAGCGGGAGCTGGAATTATCGGGTGGGGAGCTGGATGAAAACAAGGTCTATATTTCCGGGACGGGGCGAGTGGTTGAACAGGTGATTCGACCGACAGGCGTACTCGATCCGGAGGTATTCGTTCGACCCACGGCCGGGCAGGTCGACAATCTTTTTGACGAACTCATCGAACGCATCGATCGCAACGAACGCGCCCTGATTACGACCCTGACCAAGCGCATGGCAGAAGACCTCACTGAATATCTACAGGAACGGGGCGTGCGCGTTCGTTACTTACACTCCGATATCAACTCCATCGAACGAATTGAGATCCTTCAGGATTTGCGCGAGGGGGCATTTGACGTCCTGGTTGGCGTGAACCTACTCCGAGAGGGCTTAGACCTGCCCGAAGTCTCGTTCGTCGCCATTATGGATGCAGATAAAGAAGGCTTTTTGCGGGCCGAGCGATCGCTTATTCAAACCATCGGCCGAGCAGCGCGGAACGTGCGCGGTCAAGTGATTATGTACGCTGACAATTTGACGGGCAGCATGGAGCGGGCGATCTCGGAAACCGAACGCCGCCGAGCCATCCAGAGCGAATACAATCGCAAACACGGCATCACGCCCAAACCGATTGTCAAAAAATCGAGCAATGCCATTCTGTCGTTTCTCGCCATTTCAAGAAAGCTCAGCGATCGCGAACTCGATGCTGCCTTCGAACAATCCGACCAAATCCCACTCGCAGACATTCCCGAACTGATTCAGCAGTTCGAGCTCAAGATGAAGGCCGCTGCTAGCGAACTCAACTTTGAAACCGCAGCTGAGTATCGAGACAAGATCAAAAAGCTGCGGCAGCGTCTCCTCGGTCAACCATCCGAGACAGCCTCGTAATTCGCATTCGTCGTTAGATTTTTCCTGTGGCAACTCCTCTACGCGACCTCAGCTACCGCTATCCTTGGCTGTACCAAGCGATCGCTAAAACCACTGCCCTCGCTGTAGGGGGCCACGAGCGCTTTCATCGTCTCCCCCTAACAGGCTTGCAGATTGAAAAGAGCGATCGCGTGCTCGATCTTTGCTGCGGGCGCGGCGAAGCCACGGAAGTCCTTTTGCAATACTCCGACGATATTACGGGGCTAGATGCCTCTCCCAAAGCCATTGCTTTCGCCCGCAAAACTGTCCCCCAAGCTACCTACGTAAAAGGTTGGGCTCAGGAGCTTCCATTCGAGTCCGAGCAGTTTGACCTCGTACATTCCAGTGCTGCCATGCACGAGATGTCGGCGGAAGTACTGACCCAAATTTTTAAAGAAGCATTGCGCGTCCTCAAACCCGGAGGCACCTTCGCGATCGTCGATTTTCACCGCCCGTCTAACCCAATCATGTGGCCGGGGCTGGCAACGTTTCTTTGGGTATTTGAAACCGAAACGGCATGGCGGCTGCTTGCCGACAACCTACCCCAGCAATTGCGCGCGATCGGTTTTGCTAAGGTTACGCAAACGCTTCATGCTGGCGGCAGCTTACAAGTCATTCAGGCTGCGAAATAAATGGTGCATCCCAATCTTTTCAGCTCTCCGATCGCTCTCTACGACCAACCCGGATATGCTAACGAGTCATCCGTTTCTTTTCTGGGTTCGAAATGTTGGCAACGGCACGGGCCGTAGGGATTGACCGCACAACGTAAATCAGAACTAAGTGCATTGAAACGGCAAGTGGCATCGCCGACGTGAAAATGAAATTGCGCTAATGGGCGATCGCCGTCCAACGAAAACAAGTCCTCTGCCCAGACGGTTTCGTGGGCGGATTGGTGCAAATCTTCAACTTCTGGCTCCAGCCCCAAAGCACTCGATACCAGCTCGCTCGTTTCTTCCCAAAACATCGTTAGCTGGCTCGTTACCTCGTCCAACGCTTTATTCGCACTCTCTTCCACCGCCTCCCAAAAAGCATCGGTGGCACGCTCGAAGCAATCGAAAAACTCAGCAATTTCGCGTGGTGACATGCCTGTCATTCCAAAACGCTCGACCAAATCTCTATAGAGAGACAATCTCCTTTGGGCAGGAGACTCTTCACCCGACCTGTTAAGCCGAGCGCTGCTTTTTACCCAATTTCCAACGCAAGACTTCAGCCCGATACGCAGACTGACCTTCGCGATGCTGATAAACCTGTAACTTCACAGCAGTATCGCGGGCGGCAGGTAAAGCCTTTTGCGGCTCTACGTTTCCTTCAATCGCAACGAAGAACTTCAGTCGCGTCAACAACTCCAACTTTGACAGCCGATCGGCATTACTGGGAACGAGCGTCCCAAAACTAATATCTGACTGTCGCACTTGCTGCCACAATTGCTTCAACTGCAGTCGTTGAGATGATTTCAACATCACCTTCAACCCCGTCTTTGGGTTGAGTCCATAAGTTAAAAGCACGTTGTACATGAGCAGTTGAAATGCAGGTAGGCCCGAAGAGCTTAGCCGAGCGATAAACCGAATGACGACAGCTATAGCGCATTCCTACCTTAGCGCACCCCATTGGCAGGAGCAGTACAGTAAGAGTCAAATTATTCGGAGCGTCTTGGCTATTAAAGTTCAGCTTAAGTGCAGTTTCCCGATCTTGGTCGAGTCTTGGTCGAGGGATGAGTGCCATACCTTCTACTGTGGCAAATCATCACGTCGCATGATATTCAATCGTCGTCCTTCAATCGTGATGCCGCCGTCACCCACCAGCATCACCGAAATCCATTCCGAACCAGGCTTGAACGGCGCATCGGCACGTCGAAACAGACCACCAGCCTGTAAAGGCTGCAGCGGGAAAGACACGTCTTCTAGGTAACTGTCAACATTAGCAGCATCGGCAAGTACGGCACCCAGCAACACGCTCTCGCCCAAAGGTTGAGTCACCACCGCCTCGAGATCGTATTCGGCTCCCATTGCCACTGCCTCGGGTACATTGAGTTCGAATTGCGGCGGACGATCGCCAGATGTCAACGTGGTGGACTCTTGCAATACAGTTTGGTCCAACAGCTTCAGCTGACCAGATTCAGCGTCACGCAGATAGCGATTGCGCACCGTGGCTGTTCCCGTCAATTGCAGGTCACCGCGTGGCGAATCCTGCAAGCCCTGCAGCTCCGTCACCACAGTTGCCTCAAGCGCTTCTCCCTGGCGTTCCCACTCTGCGATGGTGGCGTCGTAGGTCAGCTCGTCGTGCTTATCCCACAAGCGGGCGATCGCCTCACGAGTTTGCTCTACATCCAGTCCGTCAGCATGTTCGAAGTTCGGGCTGTACAGCTCCATCACGCCGTCGAGGTCGCGCTCGTTAGCACGCGAGATTGCCTCTGCAACCGCTGCTTGTAACACTTCAGGAGGAGCGGCATCATTTGCCGAGCTTTGAGCCAGCCCGGGCAAAACGCCCCCAACGAGAACCGACAGTGAAAGCGCACCAGCGATCGCGCAATCGCGACGAGCAAACGGAAAGACTAAACGGTTCAAACGAGGCTCCTCGAAACATCACGCTGCACGGCGGCAGAAACTCAACTCGAATGCGGGTCGAGCGTTTCAACCTTTCATCAATTATGTAGGATGCATGAGGAAACCGCATCCGCTGCTGCGCCTCGTCGCAGTCCGTTCGCCCAATCTCTTATGCCAACGTCCCACCTCAAACCGCGCTTACTCGTTGCCGCCAGCGGCACGGGCGGCCATATCTTCCCCGCGATCGCCGTCACCGAAAGCCTGCCTGATTGGGACATTGAGTGGCTGGGCGTTCCCGATCGCTTGGAAGTGGAGCTGGTAAGCGATCTCTTTCCGCTCCATACCGTGACTATGGGAGGATTTCAGGGCCGACCCGGATTGGGCTGGCTTAAGGTTATGGGGCAATTTGCTAGTGCCATCATTCGGGTGCGACAGCTGCTGCACTCAGGACAATTTGACGGCGTGCTGACGATGGGAGGATACATTGCTGCCCCGGCTATTTTGGCAGCGCGATCGCTAGGCTTGCCCGTCCTCTTGCACGAGTCCAACGCCATCCCCGGTAAAGTCACGAAGTGGCTCGCCCCTTTGTGTACGGTGGTGGCTGTTGGCATTGAGGATGCCGCCCAACGGCTGAACGCAACTCGGATCGAAACCGTCGGCAATCCCGTCCGTCAGAGCTTCGAGCAACCGCAACCGCTGGATCTCGATCTTCCTGCAGGTGTCCCACTAATCGTCGTCATGGGCGGCAGTCAAGGCGCGCGCGGCTTGAATAGATTGGTGTTAGAAGCCGCCCCAGCGTGGTTGGAGATGGGAGCATACGTCGTCCATCTCACCGGCCAAACGGATGCTGCCGAAGTGGCCAAACACGCGCCTCAACACCCCCACTATCTGCACTTTCCCTTTCTCTCGGACGTAGCTGCCTTGTTGCAGCGGGCCACCTTTGCCGTCAGTCGAGCCGGAGCCATGTCCTTGGCCGAACTGGCGGTCACCACAACGCCAGCCATCTTAATTCCTTACCCCTACGCAGCTGAGGATCATCAATACGCCAATGCGATCGCCCTGGAACGCATTCATGCCGCTGTCGTCCGCCGTGAAGCCGAGATTTCCGCCGAGCAACTCAGCGCCCTCGGACTGGAATGGTTGCATCATCCGGACAGGTTGCAAGCAATGCGCTACCAGTTGGGCACCCTAGCAGCGAGCCAAGCCAGCGCCAATATGGCCGCGCTCGTACGCGCCACGATCGCACCATCAAAAGCCCATTCCAGCGCGTCCTCGATATCGTAAAGTCGTCTTTCTTCCGTTATTTCTCAGCGCAACCGATGTCCAATGCCTTTTTTCTCGGATTATTAGGTGCGTCGAGTTTATTCATCGGGGCGCTGCTGGGCGTGTTCTGGAAACCCAGCCGCTTAATTTCAGCAGCCATCATGGCGTTCGGCAGCGGCACGCTCCTATCGGCCCTTGCTTTCGACATCACGCTGCCTTCCTATCACGGTAGTGGCGTCTGGCCAGTATTGACAGGGTTTTTGACTGGGGGAACGCTATTTAATCTGTTGACGCGCTATGTCGATCGCTTAGGTGGGTTTCTGCGTAAGCCTGCTTCGCGTCGTCGCTTTCTCTTCCAACGCCGTCAGGCTGAGACGTCAGCCATTTTGGAAGAAATTGCTCACGTTGAAGTCATACAGCGCATTCCTCCTTCTGAAGCGCAGGCTGTCGTTCCGCTTTTGCGACCGATGCATGCCAACCCCGACGACGTGCTGTTTCGCGAAGGTGATATCGGCGACTGGTTCGGCATGATCGTCAAGGGTGAGGTCGATATCTGCAAAAATGGCAAAGCCATCTCGAAACTGGGACCGGGCGAAGTGTTCGGCGAGATGGCCCTGCTAACTGGCGAACGGCGGTCGGCTGGCGTGGTGGCCCGATCGCCTTTGGAGCTTTACCGGCTCAACCGCGAACATTTCGACGATTTGATGACGAGATCGCCTCATCTCGCCCGTGCCCTCAGCCGCGTACTGGCCAAGCGCCTGCAATCCACCACCGACATTCGTATCAGGGCCGAACGGGATTTAGAAGCTTGGCGACGAATGGCTCTCGACAGCGTCGAGATCGATCTTTCCCCAGCGGAAGAACAGCAGATGCTCCAATCTCTGGTCAAAGATGCCGCTCCGCTGGCAATTTGGGTGGGGACGCTCATCGATAACGTGCCGGAGGCGATCGCGATCGGTATGTCGGCGCATTTATCCATCAATCACTCGTTTTTGCTCGCCGTCTTCTTAGCCAATTTGCCAGAGGCTCTCTCAAGTGCCAGAGGCATGAAGGAATCGGGTACGTCAGTCCGGCAAATTCTCAGTTTATGGGGCGGTCAAGTGATTCTGTGCGGCCTTTGTGCAGTAGGCGGCAGTATTTTGCAAATGCATTCGTCGCCCACCGTGTTGTCTCTGGCTCAAGGCGTTTCGGGTGGGGCGATTTTGGCTATGGTTGCCAGTACGATGATGCCGGAAGCCTACGAGCTGGGGGGCGGTTCGGTTTCGTTCTCAACTATTTTGGGATTTTTAACTGGATTTCTGCTGGCGGTTCCCGAACTCTAATCCCTGGCGTTAAGGCAAGAGCAGGGTTCATTAAGCGGCATGTACTTGGCCTGTTTCTCAGTGATTCGAATGAGCAGATTTGACAATAGTCCCTCGGCAAAATGTGCGAGAGATTGAGACACATGGCAGCTGAAGAGAGGTTGTACACTTTTCTATATCCCATAACCTTGATGCAGAAGGAGTTTGAGCCAAGGTAAATGTTCTACCTAAGCGCTCAAATGCAACATATGGCTCTTGACATTTAAATAAATATTTTGCGGCAATGCTTTCTGACAAATGTTCGATCAGTTAGTCGGTTTGAAATCGGTTTGAAATACAAATTTGCCATTTGCCGGATGCAGCGTATTGAGCAAACGTTCAAATTCGGCGACGGATTCGACGATCATTGCTTTGCGATATAGCTATCGATTGAATCGGATGAGGAGGTGCCGCATCCAAAACTCTAAGGGGCAATGACGAGATCGACGCGGCGGTTCAGTTGACGACCGGCCCGAGATGAATTGTCTGAAACAGGGCTATTGGGGCCGTTACCAACTGCGGTCCAGCTGTAGTTGTCGCTAGCATCAGCCATCAATTCGGTGAGGTAGCCTTTGACTGCATTGGCTCGCTTGAGCGAGAGAGCCATGTTGTAATCTTTTGCTCCCGTATTATCGGTGTGACCAATGACGCGAATGCGGCCGGAACCGTAGTCTTGCTGGATAGATTGAGCGACTTCAGCCAGTAGCTGAGCTGCTTCAGGACGAATATCGGCGCGATCGATGTCGAAGAGAACGTCACCAGGCAGGCTAATCGTTTGCGTCCCGACTTGAAGTGACGGTGCCGCAGCAACTTCTTCGGAATCATCGACAGCTTCCGAAGCGGTATCTTCCGATGATGTTGAGGATTCTTCAAGCTGGCCGTCAGAAGCGATCGCCTCTGTCTGCGCGCTTCCGGGATCGTCACTAATGTTGCCAGAAGTACTAACCTCGGCGTCCTCTCCGCTGGGCGCGACTTCGGATGTGGGAGCGATTGCTCCATCTGGAGCCGAGTAGGTTCCTGCTGCCAGTTGTGCTTCCAGAACCGCTAGTCTCGACAGCAACTCCAGCATGTCTTTGCGAATGGCATCAATTTCGGCTAGCGCTGCAGCTTGGGGCGATTGCGAGGGAGTTGACGTCGGAATCGCTGGAACCGGATCGGTTGGAGAGAAACCTTCTGGAACGCTCGCCGGTCTTTCCGGGGAATCGGCCTGTGCGAGTGGGGCCGATACGGTATCGTCAGCAACAGGCCGCCAGGGAGACGTCCCTTGAGGTTCGACCGCAGGACGGGTTGGGGTCGCGGAAGTGTTGGAGACCGAGCGATCGCTTTGCTGCTCGCCTAGGTCTTTGGCTTTGGCATTCGGGAGTTCGGGCGGAAAACTCGGCAGCGTTATGGTTGGAACGGAAGCGGGACGTTCGCTCGGAATGGCAGAAGCCAACAGGGTAGCGAGATCGGGGTTGGCGCGGGCGGCAGCACCAGCACCAGCACCGAGGGCAGCTAAGACGACGACGACCAGACCATAACTGAGCTGTTTCACGAATAACGCTCCTACTCGCTTCGCCCGCAAAGACTTGTGGACTAGCGATATCGAGTGGGTGGGAGTGGAGTTGCAGGTATGCGCGCGCACGTCGATACCTACAGCTTTCATCCTACTGAGCCTGAGCTGGGAAGCAAGGGGCGTTCAGGACGCAAAAAGTTCCTTGACGCGCATCGGAGTCAGCTCGGTGACCTTTTGCACCACTAAGTTGGCTCCGCGATCGCGTAACAGTTGCTGAAATTCAGCCTTGCGGCCTTCGTCATTCCACAGGTGCGGCGGTACGATACCCACGGCCTTCCACTGTCGCGAAGCGTCTTTTTGCCGAGCATTGAGCAATGTTTCCATATCCCCAGTGGTGTCGCCGCTATAAACCACCGCATCAAAACGACTTTGAAGTCTGGTCTCTAGTTCTGCGAGCACGCGGAGCAAGCCACTAGGGTCGGGCTTCTCGGGGCCGTCTTCCATCGCGTGAACGACAGGGTCAGTGAGCTGCAGGCGTCGTTGCAAGACGAACGCCACCGAACTGCGGGTTGCACCGCTAAAAAAGCCCCAGGCAAGATCGGCTGCCGATAATGCCGCGAAGTAGTTTGGCTGGACGAGCAAAGGCTCGTTATTGATATAGCCATCCCATTGCTCCGGTGCGTCGCCGCTACCGCGATAGCGACTCTGGAAAAAGGCCACGATCTCCTCAAAGTCGAGCTTGAGCCCTTCCCGCTGACGACCCTGTCGCTCCCAAGCGCGATAAATTAATTCGCGAGAGCCTTCCCAGTCGTTATTCCAGACTCCTTCCGCTTTGAGGCGGTCAATATCAGTCTGCTCGGGCCGCCAAGAAGCTTCTAGATATCTCGCCGTGAAAGTTTCCACCGTGTCAGCTAGAGCCTTGCGATAGGACTGACTGACATCGCGAATGACTCCGTCGATATCGTAAATGGCGGCAATGCAAACCACGAAATTTCCTCGAAATTACGATTAACTCTCATTCCAAAGGTTAGAATATAGGGCGCACTACACCTGCACGGGAGAAGGCTGTTGACAGAGTTTGCACTCAAAGCATTGTGGCTAGATGAGAATTTAGCGATCGCTGTGGATCAAGTGGTAGGGGCAAGCCGCAGCCCGCTAACGCATTATTTTTTCTGGCCGCGTGACGATGCGTGGGAACAACTGAAAGCCGAGCTCGAAGGCAAAAGCTGGATCTCCGAAGTGCAGCGGGTCGAGTTACTCAACCAGGCCACTGAAGTGATCAACTACTGGCAAGAAGGCGGTCGCCGCATGCCCACAGCTCGAGCGCAGGAAAAGTTCCCGAATGTGTTGATTGCTGGCAATTCTTAAAGGCGATCGCGCAGTCCTGTAAAGCTTCCAAGCCCAGTAGCATTAAACTACTGGGCCATTCTTGTTAGCACCTGTTTGAGTGCCATGACAACACCTCCCATCCAGTGGTACCCCGGCCACATTGCTAAGGCCCGCAAAGCATTGCAGCAACAGTTGCAGCGCGTGGACGCAATTTTTGAAGTATTGGACGCTCGCATACCTCTCGCCAGCCGTCACCCGGATTTAGAGACCTGGACGCAAAACAAACCTCGCATTGTCATTCTCAATCGCTGCGACTGCATTTCTCCTGAGCGCGTGCGCGCTTGGCAGCGCTGGTTCCGCCAGCAAAATATCGAGACCTATCCGACTAATGCGCAGTCGGGAGAAGGGGTGCGGGTTGTCAAAAATGCGGCTTTGACCTGTGGCGTTCAGGTCAATCAACGGCGGCGCGATCGCGGCATGAAACCTCGTGCGGTCAGAGCGGCAGTTGTGGGGTTCCCCAACGTGGGCAAATCGGCTCTACTTAATCGCTTAACGGGCAAACGTGCTGTTGCTAGTGCTCGTAAACCTGGCGTGACGCGGGAGCTGCGCTGGGTGCGTCTGGGGCAAGAACTCGATCTGCTCGATTCACCCGGTATTTTGCCGCCCAAGCTCGACGATCAAGATGCTGCGGTCAAGCTCGCGATCTGCGACGACATCGGTACTGCAGCCTATAGCGACGAACGAGTCGCAGCGGAGCTTCTAGAGCTGCTGCCGCAGGTCGAGCCGACTTCAGCCGTAGCATCATTGCGCGATCGCTATCAATTCGAGTCACTGGACGTGCCGGGCAGCATTTTAGTGCATCAGCTAGCCAACCGCAGATACGCAGACGACACGACCAGGGCGGCTAAGCACGTCCTGACAGACTACCGCAAGGGCATACTAGGAGCCCTGGGACTCGAAAATGTTCCCGACACGCCAGTGTAAAGAGCTGCTTGCTTGCCTAAAAGGTAGGAAGTTTCTTTTTCTCTTTGTCTTTGCCGTAGTTTTGCTCGCGGAGCTTTTTCAGCATGCGCTCGAAGTACTCCAACAGATAAGACTCCAGGGTATCGACACCCTGCGGATCGATATCGAGAGCTGCGTATACTCGATCCATCTTGGCAGCCATGGGCTTACCCGAAGCCAACACTTCCGTGAACGCCAAGCGATCGGCAATGTTCCACGTCCATTGAAAAAATTGAGTAACTCGTCGCGCTACCCGCAGGACGCCAATGGGCATTGTCGTAATTTTGGCTTTCTCATTGGAGAGCTTCTCGCAGAGCTGAATGACCTCGCGAGGCTTCCAACTCTTCGGTCCTGCCAACGGGAACACCTTTTGCATAGCCGACTCACGGCCTAGAGCGTGGATGGCAAATCGAGCCGCGTCGATTGAGTTGATGTAGGCAATGGGCGTGGGGGGCGTCGATACCCACACGGGCTGCTCTTCAAGCACGGGAATGGCATACTGGCTAATCAAACCCTGCATGAAGCCACAGAGCTTAAAGATTGTGTACGGCATCTGTGCCTGCTGTAAATATTGCTCGATATGAAACTTAAAATTCATTAGCGGCACGTTAGGAAATTCCTTAGACCGCAGAATCGAGAAAAAGATAAATTGTTTGACCTCGGCCGAACGAGCCGCATTGATAAGGGCAATTTTGCCGTCCCAATCCACCTCTTTAACGCTGTAAGAGCTGTTCGGCCGAACAGTGGCACAGTCAATGACCGCATCTATCTCTTCAAGGGCAGGGGGCAACGTTTCAGGCTTGCACAAGTTTCCGATCTTGAGATGGGCGCCCCACTCGCTCAGAAATGCTGCTTTGCTGGGGTTGCGTACCAAACACGTGACGGTATGACCGGCATCAATCGCCTGACGTGCTACTTGCCGCCCTAAGGTTCCGGTCGCCCCAACAATTAGTACATTCATCAAGTGTTTCATTTCTTAATGTTTTGCTCAGTCTATCAGATTACCCTGCCATTTCTACGAGGGACTCAGTGGGATTGTCGTCACGTCGAACCAGGTCGATCGCCCAGGTCCGGATGGCTGGATTAATCAGGTGAGGTACCTCGTCGTGGGGACAATGGCCAGCCGCGAAAAAGCGCTCGGTCAGGTTGGGGTAATATTGACGAAATTTAGCGCTGCGATCGCGCGCGTTCATCCAGGGATCGCCTTCTCCCCACAGCAGGAGCAGGGGGCATTGCAACTTCTGTAGTAACGCGTCCACCGTTTCACCCTGCGGAGATTTAAATACGGCGGCAAACACGCGGGCAGCCCCCGGATCGTCTGCAGGACGGCGAATGTCATCTACCAATTGCTCGGTAACAGCGGCGGGATCGCAATACACTTTCTTGAGAGTCTTGCGAATGACCGAACGCTGCCGCGTGTAGCGAAACAGCAGCTCGCTAGCCCACGGCTGCAACAAAAGTGATTTTGTGGCTTGCTGTACCCCCTTTTGCAGAGGAGATGGTGTGGCTGATTCCACAGCACTCGTCGGGGAAAATGGCCCTGCGCTATTGAGAAGCGCTAATCCGACGGCCTCCTGCGAATAGTTTGCTGCGGCACAAAGGCTGGCGTAGCCTCCCAGCGAGTTACCGATCAAAATTGCAGGGCGGCCGATGACATCGCGAACAAAATCGTGGAGTTGCTCGCACCACAGCTCGCCACTGTAGGTGAGGTCTGGCTTGGCTGAGCGTCCGAATCCCAGCAGGTCAATGGCCCACACTTCAAAATCGCGACTCAAGTCGGCGATATTTTTGCGCCAGTGATCGGTAGAGGCTCCGAAACCGTGAACGCAGAGCAAGGGAGGATAGGGCGATCGCTCCGACCCAGATCGAACGTAAAAAATGGCTCGGTCGCGCCAATTCCAATAGTGGCCTACGGTCGCGGTCGGCAAAATTGACGGTTTCATTATTAAGAAAAAAGAAGTTCTACCGACTTAATTCTAGATCGTCGTTAAGAATGCTCGTGTATCTGAGGCGTTTGTGCATACACGCTCACCCTGTCAAAAGCTCGTGTCCAAAGATGTGGGGGCGATCGCGGTTGATTTCGGGATTTTGAGTAAAATGTAAATGTTTGAAACAAATTAACGTTCGCGTGTCTGTCAACGAAGTTACAACTGCTCGTTCTGAGTCTCTCGCTGCAAGCCGATGGTTGCAGATTGTAGTTGCGTTGGTAGTGAGTACGGCTTTGGCCTTGGTCTTGGCGACTGGCATATCAAATTGGCATCAGCCTGACGCTTACATGCAAACCGTATTGGCGACGCCAGGACATTTCGAGAAAGGGCGATCGCTGTTTGCCCTCAATTGTTCGGGATGCCACGGTTCCGAGGGGATGGGTCGAGTCGGGCCTAGTTTGGCTAGCGTAAGTGCGCGGCGCTCGGACAGTTCGATTGTGGAACAGGTTACGAGCGGGAATACACCGCCCATGCCGCAATTCGAAGCCGATCCCGAAGATATGGCCGACTTGCTAGCGTACTTAAAAACGCTGTAGCCCCAGAAATTCCAAGCACTTTCAAACCCTCACTTTTTCAGCTTTTACCTCTTTTCTCCAAGGCGATCGCGACTGCCCTTTCCAGTGCCTCGCGATTCAGAGTGGTAACGACAAAGACTTCTTGAACGGTGGAACCCCGCCGCGCTTGCAGCTTAAAGCCGCCGCGAATCGGGGTTGAGATCCGCAGGCGTAAGACGGGCGCACGGCTTCTGGCCCGCCCAATGACGCCCGGGGTGATGGTTTGAATGCCAGCCTGTTTGGCCAACTCCCGCAGTACTGGAATAAGTCCTTCCACGTGGGTAGAGTGATTGAGGACGAGTCGCCCCTCAGACTGGCTCACGGGCTTTAGGACTTCACTACTTTCAGCGTTTGCAGGCGTACGTCTTCGGGGCCATTGATAAAACCACCGGCTTGGTGGACCAACAGAAGATATTCGACAGCTTCGGAAGTTACCTCTTCACCCGGTACCAAGATGGGAATGCCGGGGGGGTATGGGGAGATGATTTCCGCGCAAACTTCGCCAATCGCTTTTTGCAAAGGCACGCGGTGAATGCGAGCAAAAAAGGCATCGCGGGGCCGCATGCGGCGCGGGGGGAGTGAGGGTAGCTTCAGAGAGGCTAGCTGCTGAATCTTGGCCTGCAGGTCTTGCTGCACTAACGCCCGTTGTTCGCGAGCAATGGTGGCAAATCCGTCTACGAGGCGATCGATATCTCGCTGCGTATTGCCAATAGAAACGATGAACACCACGTTATGTAGCGTGGACATTTCTGGCTGCACGTCAAACCGCTGGTTCATCATGTCGTCGGCTTCAAAACCGTACAGTCCCAAGTCAGAAACGGTGACGGTGAGGCGAGTTCGGTCGAGCGCGTGGAAGCCGGGGGTCGAACCCAGCCGCTCTGTGCCGAAACAGGAAATGCCATCAATCTCGTTCAAACGCGCGCGTGCCTGGTCGGCTAGGGAGATCGCCTCAGACAGCAAGTTTTTGCCGTGTAAGGCCATCTGTCGCCGCGCCACGTCTAACGACATGAGCAAGACATAGTTCGGGCTGGTGGATTGCAGCAATTGCAAAATGTTTCTAACCCGGTTGCGATCGATGCGATCGCCTTTGACGTGTAATGCCGAGCCTTGGGTCATACCTGCCAAGACTTTATGTGTGGACTGGACGACCAGGTCAGCTCCAGCAGCTAGCGCGGAAGATGGCAAGTCGTCGTGAAAGGTGAAGTGAGCTCCCCAGGCTTCGTCTACTAAAAACGGGAGGTGACGGGAATGAACGATATCGGCGATCGCCTTCAGGTCGCTGCAGACGCCGTAGTACGTGGGGCAGACGATCAGAACGCCGCGCGCTTCGGGATGGGCGTCGAGCGCGGCTTCGACAGCAGCAGGAGTAACGCCGTGAGCGAGTCCGAGAGAGACGTCGTAGTCAGGCTCGATATAAACGGGAATGGCACCGGATAGGATCACGCCAGCAATCGCTGATTTGTGACAGTTACGCGGTAGCAAAATCACGTCGCCAGGATCGCAGACAGACATGACCAAAGCTTCGACGCCGCAGGTGGAGCCGTTGACTAAAAACCAAGAGCGATCCGCACCATAGGCCATTGCCAACAGCTCTTGCGCTTCCCTGATAACACCGTCAGGGTCGTGCAGGTTGTCGACTTCGGGCAGTTCGGTTAGGTCGGAGCGAAAAACGTTGTCGCCTAAAAATTCGAGCAGTTCGGGAGCGATACCTTGCCCCTGCTTGTGGCCGGGAGTGTGAAAAGGCGCTTTATCAATAGTGGCGTACTGACGGATGGCCTCAAATAAAGGGGCGCGGGATTGCAGAGTCGCGTCCTGGGACGAGGAACGACGTACTTCGTTGGATACAGTCAAGGCTCACACTCACACACATCAGAATTACTAGACATTATTCCCTATCAATTGCGATCTCGCGTACATTCAAGCCGCAAGGCTTTGATGTTTATCGTGTTTGAGGGATTCTGAGCCAGGCTGCTTTGTAACTAATGGGAGGAACTGGCGATCGCGCTCCCAAAAACAAATCCACCCCCGAAGAGGTGGATCTGCTTTAAACTTTCATCCCGCCATGCCGTTTTACCGGATCTTTCGACCTGGGGTTACCAGTCTAGGGCTCGGCTTCGGTTCGATAGTTTCCAGGTCAGACGTTTGAGCTGACGCTCGAACTCCCTGGCATACTGCTCGTTGCGAAGATCTCCTACCCTAATCATTCGAAAGTTATAGATCAAAAAAAATGCAGGCAGTCACCAACATCGCAGGACTTGAAGCATCATAACGCACTTCCGAGTTTCTGGGACGGCGGTTTGTCGTATGGCGCTGTTGCTTTCGAGAGAGTAACCTTCAGCCAGTTGTTGCCCCAGCAAGTGAAATTCAGGTTCCAGAGCGTCGTCGTATGCAGCTTTGACTTCAGGATTCTGGAGGGCGATTGCAATGAGTTCGTCGTGCGTCAACATTGCTTCCCATATGCCTCCATCATTTTTTGAGGGCGACACCAGCTTGCCATTGTGAAACGATATCTCGCCAGTCTACGATCGCGACATAGTAGCTCGCCTAACTTAGGGCAATTCTTATGCAATGGCGCGTCATTCTCGAACCGGATGCAGAGATCAATGCCTGGGCTGTGTGGTGTCCCGAGCTTCCCGGATGTACGTCCTGTGGAGAAACACAGGCTGAGGCTCTCGAAAATATTCAGGAAGCCATCGCACTTTATCTCGAACCCACACCACTGGAACTCCAATCAAACGCGATCGCTTGTGAGGTTACGGTCTGATGGGCGATCGCATCCGCCGCATGGATGCCAAACAGGTCGAGAAAATTCTGACCCGATACGGATTTGAGTTGGTGAGCCAAAAGGGCAGCCACCGAAAGTGGCGCAATCCCAATCGAAATCTTCAAGTTGTCGTGCCCTATCATAAGGGTCGAGATTTGCCCCTCGGAACGCTCAGAAATATCCTCGTAAATGCTGATATCCCCGATTTTGAGTGGAAAGGGTAACTCAATTCATGCCCCTACCATTACCCCCAGCGACACTTCTCGACACCGCGATCGCCCAATGGCTGGAGGAAGATTGGGGACGCGGCGATCGCGCTACGGCTAGCCTTTATCCCATTCCAACTGACGCGCCGACCCAAACAGCCCGCGTCAAGCTCAAGCAAACAGGGGTCATTGCCGGATTGCCCGTGGCCGAACGAGTTTGGCAGAAGATTGAAACCTTGCATCCTGGAGCGGCGTTGGATTGGCAGGAAAATGTCGAGGAAGGGGCATTTTGCAAAGCAGGAGCGGCAATCGCTTCCATCACGGGTTCGGCGGCGCTGCTGCTGTTGGGGGAGCGGGTGGTGCTGAATATGGTGGCGCACCTGAGCGGGATTGCGACCCTAACCCGTCAATATGCAGATGCGATCGCCCATTACCCCACCCAACTCGTCGATACGCGCAAAACGCGACCGGGACTGCGGGTACTGGAGAAATATGCTATGGCCGTCGGGGGCGGGACGAACCATCGCTTCGGCCTCGACGATGCCGCCATGATTAAAGACAATCACATCTTGGCAGCGGGCAGCATTTCTACAGCAGTGCAGGCAGCTAGAGCGCGATCGCCTTTCCCCTGCGCGATTGAAGTGGAAACCGAATCTTTAGAACAGGTGCGAGAGGCTCTCGACTGCCGTGTTGACATCATCATGCTGGATAACATGTCGCTGGAGTTGATGAGCGAAGCCGTAAAGCTTATTGACGGACGCGCCAAAGTGGAAGCTTCTGGAAATGT
>JBCBVC010000070.1:0-21272 GCA_039817845.1 Cyanobacteria bacterium J06642_2 | reverse complement strand
GTTGGCGATGGATAGCGCGCCTGCTTTGGCACAAGAACTCACTGCAGACGAAGTGCAGGCCAACGCCAACATCGTATGGACAGCAATAGCTGCAACGTTGGTATTTTTCATGCAGGCTGGCTTTGCCATGGTCGAGTGCGGCTTTACCCGCTCGAAGAATGCGGCCAATATCATGATGAAGAACTTGATGGACTTTTCTATCGGGGCCTGTGCATTTTGGTTCATTGGTTTTGGCCTCATGTTTGGCGCTAGCGGTGGATTTATTGGGGGTAGTTGGTTCGCGTTCGATTTCAAAACTGCGCTAGATGCTGCCGGGACTGAAGATGCTTGGCCATTCACGTTCTTCGTCTTTCAAATGGTATTTGCGGCTACTGCAGCCACCATTGTTTCTGGGGCAATGGCGGAGCGAACGAAGTTTTCAGCCTATCTGATCTATTCTTTGGTGTTGTCGGCTGTGATCTACCCGATCTCTGGTGGTTGGGCTTGGAATGGGCTGTTCGGCGACTACAACAGCGGAACGAGCGGCTGGCTCGAGAACATGGGTTACATCGACTATGCCGGCTCAGGGGTCGTGCACCTCGTGGGTGGGGCTGCTGCTTTGGCTGGCGCATTGGTGATTGGTCCTCGCGTTGGCAAGTACAGTTCCACAGGCGAGCCGCGAGCTTTACCTGGCCATAACCTACCGATGGGGATGTTAGGGGTATTTATCTTAGCTGTGGGCTGGATTGGGTTTAACGCTGGTTCGACCACTTCAGCGGTTCCCGATATTGGCTGGATTGCGGCAAATACGTTTTTGGCTGCGGCCGGAGGCGCTCTCGGCTCGATGTTCACGTCCTGGGCCATTTTCAAGAAGCCTGACATGACGTTTGGTGGCAACGGTGCCCTGGCTGGCTTAGTGGGTATTACTGCCCCATGCGATAGTGTCGGCCCTCACGGTGCCATCATTATTGGGTCTGTGGCTGGAGTGCTCGTCGTGTTGTCAGTGCTGTTTATTGAGACCGTGCTGAAAATCGACGATCCGGTTGGTGCCGCGTCCGTGCACGGTACGTGCGGCATCTGGGGCGTTCTGGCTTCTGGTATTCCGCCACTGGCCAACTCGAACTATGCGGCTGATATGACCTGGGGACAGCTTGGAGTGCAGGCAGTTGGCGCATTGGCTTACTTTCTCTGGCCTTTCATCACCTGCTTGATTCTTTTCTACGTGCTCAAAGCCACCATTGGCTTGCGAGTGACGGCTGAAGAAGAGATGGCTGGTTTGGATATGGGCGAACACGGCAATGTTGCCTATCCTGATTTTGTGGGAGTGCCCAGTGGAACTGCGACTGAGGCTTAGAGCCTTAGTATTTTGAGATGGTTAACGTGAGAAGAGCAGGCTATCAAAGTCTGCTCTTTTCTTTAGCGAGTGTTGCAAGTATGGTTTTGCGAGTGATGAGTTTCAGTGGCCGAGTTTCAACCTTCCTAAAGATATAGTTGACTCTCTTGAGCTCCAGCCTTCTCGATGCTGAAGGTGAAAATTACCCGAACTTTCCCTGCCTGGGGATTGCGATGCGTCAATGGTGCACTCATCGCAAGTTAAAATCCGGCTACCATCAAATCATATCCGGATGACATCGTTTGAAGGTTGATATTCTGGTTCAGGCACCGATTTACGATATTCTCGCGTTCGACTTTACGCTTGTCGTGAAATTGCCTAATTATCATCCCCCAGAGATTTATCGGTGAAGGAGGAACCCTTGGCAGCTCGTACGATTTTAATTGGCTCGACTGAAGCCTATAGTGGGAAATCGGCTGCAATTTTAGGACTGGCTGAGTTCATGCGTCGCGACGGTCTGCGCGTGACTTACGGTAAACCCATTGGCGCGTGTATGGAAGGCGATTGCCTCAGCAATGGACTCGATCCCGATATTCAGTTTATGGCTGATACCCTCGACCTTTCCCCCGACGACATTCCTCCCGTACTGCTTCGTTTGGACGAAGATGCCGTCCGCGATCGCATTGCCCATCCCGATGCCGAACCATTTGCCGAAGCCCTGCAGTCCTACTGCCAAGGCATCGATACTGACGTGGCAATTCTGGAAGGACCGGGGACTTTACATGAAGGCGAACTGTTTGGCATGTCGCTGCGCCATATGGCTGCCCGTATGGGGGCCAAAGTGGTTCTGATCGCTCGCTACGAGTCGATCTTGATTACTGACGCATTATTAGTTGCTGGCCAGCAACTGCAGGAGCATTTGGCGGGAGTCATTATTAATGACGTATCTGAAGATGCGGCAGCCAAGGTTGCTGATGAAATCGTTCCTTATCTAGAGCAAAAAGGCATTCCTATTCTCGGCGTGCTGCCAGCCAATCGAATCCTGCGCAGTATCAGCGTGGCCGAGCTCGTCCATCAGCTTGAGGCTCGCATTCTCTGCTGCGAAGATCGTTTGGATCTGATGGTGGAGGAATTCACGATTGGAGCCATGAATGTCAATTCAGCATTGAAATATTTCCGCAAAGCCCAACACCAAGCTGTTATCACCGGCGGCGATCGCACAGATATTCAGCTAGCTGCGCTGGAAACCTCCACCCATTGCCTGATTCTGACTGGACAACTTCCTCCCTCAGCCTTAATTCTGGCCCGCGCAGAAGAGCTGGAGGTCCCGATTCTGTCGGTCGATCTGGATACGCTTACCACCGTGGAACGTATTGAGCGCGTTTTCGGCCAGGTCCGCCTGCATGAAGCCGTTAAAGTTCGTTGCATTCAAGAACTTATTCTTAAGAATTGCGACTTAAGTCGTCTTTATACAGCGTTGGAACTGGTGTTACCCGTGGCTAGCTGATTGCGACTCCTGCATCAGTCACCTCTACATGTAGGGTGGGAAGTTTATCTTAGCTTCATGTCGACCTATATTTGGCGTGTCGTGTCGAAACGGTACGTCAGTTTTTTTACGGAAGAGCTCCATGGGGAAATGTTGCGATGTCATTGCGAGTGCCTGCGGTGCTGTGGACGAGAAGGCTACCTGTTTCTTCGCAATGGGTTTATACTAAATTCATTCATCACCTCAACACACCACTCCTCCCCTGGATTCGCCTCTGGGGGATTTTTGTATGGGAAATAGTTGTGGGACAGAAATTCATAATGACTGTAGATGCCTTGCTAGATAAGACTGCTAAAGATTGCTGGCTTAAGCTTCAGATTTTTTTATCTGACTATAACCATCAATTTTTGTCTAGACTTATGCGAAGTAACTGTTAGCAAATGCGTTTGGCATATGAGAGTGTTGCGTGTTGCCACGTTCGGCGCTCTCGATTAAGCTTCTGGGACTGAATGAGAGGATGCAAGCATTGAGCCACGCTTCTGTCGATCGATATTCTTCGGGTGTTTTCACGGATGGAGGCTGTTCGCCAAATCCAGGACCGGGCGGGTGGGGCTACGTGGTAACTGAGGACGATCGGGTGATTGCTGAGGATTTCGGCGGCGATCCTGGCACGACCAACAATCGGATGGAGCTGACAGCCATAATTCACGCCCTCGCCTACTGTCGCGATCTCGCTGTTGCCCGCGATGAAAACCCTCCCGCTCCCATCACGATCTATGCGGACTCAAAATTATGCGTGCAAACGTATAACGAGTGGATGGCTGGCTGGGAAAAGCGGGGTTGGAAACGGAGTCGAGGTGCTATTCAAAATCTCGACTTGGTCAAACAACTTGCTGCTCTCAAAGTAGAGTGTCCGTTCGTTCGTTTGGAATGGGTCGCGGCCCATACTGGTATTCGTTGGAACGAGTATGCCGATAGCCTGGTGCATCGAGGGCGCGCTCAGTTCGGCCAGTCATAGTTCGCGCTCTTTGAATTGAGTGCTCTGCAGGCATTGTTGCAACCAGCGGGCTGCTAGATAAGTTTGCTCGCCCCAGTGGAGATGCAGATATGATGCGTGAATGCGGTTATCGCTCCACCCTTCGTAAGCCTGTCCGAAATCATAGATGGGTTGGGGCGAGGGGGGGCAGGTGGAATGATGAAATTCATGACCGCGCAGGCGATCGCCTGCGCGGACCAGTGGAGTATCGACCTGAGCAATCGCGTCTCGATAGCCCAGGCTGAGCTTCTCTGTCATGGTGACGCTATACGGTAGGCGCTCTCCCATCAGGTACGTCTCTCCATCTAAGTCTTGTAGCGATCTTCCTAATACCATCAAGCCGCCACATTCCGCATAGATGGGGATATCTGCTCGGCAAGGATGCTCTCGCCATTGTTCGGCCAGGCGGGCCGCCCACAGTTCCGGAAAACCACCGCCGAGATAGGCTCCATCACAAGCATTGGCGATCGCGAATCCGTCTTGTAACGGTGAGAAATAGATGAGCTCGGCCCCCAAGTGAGTGAGAAGGTCGAGGTTATCGGCGTAATAAAAGTTGAAGGCACGATCGCGGGCGACAGCAATGCGTGGAGAAGAGGTGTTTGTTGACATATCACCCCACAGCTCGATTGGCGCGAGTTTGGGAGGCGCGATGAGCGGTAGAAGATATTCCCAATTCAGATAAGTTTCGGCGAGATGGCTGAGGCGAGCGAATAAGGCGGACAATTCCCTGTTTTCGTCAGCAGGAACTAACCCGAGGTGGCGGCTGGGCAGCCGGATGTCTGGTGTAGTAGGAATGCAGCCGATGAGCGGGATGTCGAGAGAGGCGATCGCTTCGGTCAAGATCTCGGCGTGGCGGGGAGATGCGACGCGATTACAAATAATGCCTGCAATGCAAACGGCAGGATCGTAGTGTTTGAAACCGTAGGCGATCGCGGCCGCAGAGCCTCCTATTCTGGCTGCGTCGAGAACCAAAATGACGGGCAGCTCTAACACTTTGGCGACGTGGGCAGTACTGGCAAAACCAGACGTACTGGCCTTTCCGTCGAATAGCCCCATGACTCCTTCCACCACGGCGGCTGAAGCACCACGACAGTGGTAGGCAAAACATTTCCATATGTAGGCTTCTGAGGTGAGGAACGGGTCGAGATTGTGGCAAGCAGTTCCCGTGGCAGCAGCGTGAAACGTAGGGTCGATGTAGTCCGGACCGACTTTAAAGGAGGCAACGGAGAAGCCACGCCGTTTCAAGGCTGCCAAGATGGCCAAAGTCAGTGTGGTTTTGCCGCTGCCGCTGGAGGGAGCGGCGATCGCAAATGCCACTAATATTCCATCCCGATTTGCGCTTTGATTCCCTGCTCTCGGAACGGATGTTTCACTAATGACATCTCCGTCACGAGATCGGCGACATCAATCAACGTTTGCGGCGCACCCCGGCCAGTCAAGATGACGTGTACGTCAGCGGGCTTTTGCTTCAAGCCATGCAAAATCTCATCAATATCTAAATAACTGTGTTTGAGCGCGACGTTAATTTCATCCAGCAACACCACCCGCGCGCGGTCAGCAGAGATTAACTCCCAACCTTTTTGCCAAGCTTCCTGAGCCTTGGCCCGATCGCGTTCCCAGTCCTGTGTCTCCCAGGTAAACCCTTCACCCATGGCATAGAACTCAACCAAGTCAGACGACATGGATTTGAGTAATTTGGCCTCCCCAGGTTCCCACGCCCCTTTGATGAACTGCACCACGGCTACTGGCATCCCATGTCCTAAAGCCCGAAACACGACGCCAAACCCTGCTGTACTTTTGCCCTTTCCATGTCCAGTGTTGACGACGATTAAGCCTTTGCGATCGCTCATGTCAGCCAGCCGCTCTGCTTGAATCTGCTTGCGGCGCTGCATTCTTTCGCGGTGGCGATCGCGTGTGGGGACTGCCATTGTTCACTCAACCTGCCGGTGCCCAGCTATTGTACTCTTCGAGTTTCAGAACAAGGTCAACTGATTCGCTGGCTCGCTAGCAGAATCCCAAGGAAGAGGGGGAATGGGCGCTCCCACGCGTTCCAACATGCGCTGGAAAGAGCGCGCGGTGTCGGGCGATCGCCTTTCGTCGGGACAGTGCACGAAAAAGTAGACCTGTTTGCCTTGTCGCAGCCAAGCGTTGACGAGAGCGCGCCATTCTTGCAAGTAAGCGAGATTGCGATCGCCCTCCGGATGACTGATAAACCGCACGAAAGCAGTATCTGTGGTGAGTTCGGGAACGAGGGGAACTTTGGGTTTGCGTCGTTGGGAATGCACCTGTGGGTCGTCTGCGCCGTCGTACATCGTGCGAGTGTCGAGGAGGACGCGACTGATGTGGAGTTCCTGCATGAGTTCGTGCAAACGCTCGGCGTAGGGTGACTTCCACCAAGCCAAATGTCGTACTTCGATCGCTAAGGGCACGTCATGATGCGGCCAAGCCTGGACGACTTCCTGGAGATCGTCGAGGTAGGCAGGGCTGTAGCTGGGAGGAAGCTGCATAAAGGTGGGGCCGAGGCGATCGCCCAATCCACGCACGCGATCGCAAAAGTCTAGTGCAGCAGGCAGGTGGGGCATAATCGCGCCGCGATGGGTTATGTCTCGATGCAGTTTGAGGCAGAATTTGAAGCCTGGTGGCGTTTCTGAAGCCCAACGGGTAATAGTTTTCGTATCTGGAACGGCATAAAAGGTGGTGTTGCCTTCGACTGTGGTGAAGCGATCGCCGTAAAGTCTCAGAAAGTCTTTGGAACTGCTATCTGCTGGGTAGAACTTGCCCAGCCAGCCCCGAAACGACCAGACAGCACATCCTAGCCAAAACGCGCGCGGGTGCTCGGAGCGATCTCGGCGTGATTCACTAGAGGGGGCGGAGGGTGATGCTTCCGAATCGCGCATAGAGTTGAGTGCCGTGGAACGAGGATTACTGTGGTTACCCCTGTTGGGGATTTTCCTCACCTTAGCGTCGTGGGGATGGCGAGCTTATCTTCAGGTGGAAACCTATCGAGAATGGGCGAAGGATTTCGATACGGCGAAGTACGATGCCGCAGCAGTGTTGGGATTGAAAGGGAACGAAATTGCTTGGGGCAAACCTAGTCGGCATGGACCAAAGAACGTGAAGCGGCGATCGCTAGCAGACATCAATGAGATTCAACTACGCATCGGCGATCGCGCGTTCACCTGGCCGCCAGAAGAATTGCCTGAAAAGGGGCGGCGCATCGCATTGGAATTATTGCCGGAGGAGGAGGCGATCGCGTTTACGGATTTGAGGATGGCGATCGCTTGGTGGAAAAAACTACAGACTTCTCTAAAAAATTAAATTTATGACGGCACCAACTCTTGAAAAGCAGGGCTTTCTCGAATTGCTTCAAAGCTATCGTCTGTTTTCGCCGATTTTGATAAAGCTATTGGTTCGATTGCAATTGCCCAACTCAAGGCATCAAGAGCCAGCTTTATTTGCTCTTGACTAACATAACAGCAAGCAAGATTATACCAAGCATATGCATGACAAGGGTCAAGCTTAAGAATATCAATGAAAATATCGCGTGCTTCTTCATGCCGCTGCATCAGTGCTAAAGTATAACCTTTTTGATGAAGAAATTTGACATTTACGGACTCTTTCTCAAGGAGCTCTTCCACCAAACCTAAAGATGATTTATACATTTCTATGACCTCATCAGAGCGGCCTAGGCAAGTTCCAAGGACGTACACCTTTTTCTGCATGACCTCAAAGGAAACATGTGATTCTAGACTGCGATCGTACGCCTTAAGGGCTTCTTGGCAATCTTCTTTAGTGCAATGAATATCTCCCTTTAAAGACCATGTTTTTGAAAGAGAAGGTGAAATACTAAGGGCTTTCTCAAGTGCATCTAAGCTGAGCTCTAAATTCCTAGAATTATAGAGAGCACAACCATAATAAAACCAAGTTTTTGCATCATCTTTGTTTAGCGAGAGTGCTTTTTCATATATTGACATCGCTTCTTTATTTCTGCCTGAATGAGCCAAGCCAAGCCCCAAATAAGACTGGTGTTCGGCGACTGTTGGTTCGATATCACATGCTCGTTTTAGCGATGTAATGGCTGCATCAATAGCGCCTAGATTCAGTAATGAGATGCCTTTACGATTAAATACTAGTGCCTTCTGACAACCGAGATTAATTGCTTGGTTAAATGCATCAACTGATTCCTGATAGTCCATTCTGATGCCGTCAATCAATCCCTTAAGTTCCCATGAATCAGCGCGATCCGGAGCAATATCAAGCGATTTATTTAAAGCGCTATTGCAGGCATCATATCTCTGAGCATAATAATGTGTGAGTGCATATTGAAACCAGGCATCGGCATTATTGGGTTCAATCTGCAATCCTTCCTCAAAAGTCTTGGCGGCTTCTTCAAGACGAGATGCCCTTAGATAAATGTGTCCCAAGTCAAAAAGGAGCTTGACGTCATCTCGATCGAGTTGACGAGCTTTCTCAATTGCATGAAGAGCTTCTTGATGTTGACTGAGATTAGATAATGAGATAGCCTTCCACTGCCAGGCTCTAACGGATGAAGAGTTCCGCTCGATCGCTTGTTGATAAGCAGATATGGCCTCTTCGTATTTTGCTTCTCGATAAAGTCGATCGCCCTGGTCAATGAGGTCAATAGGATTTTCCCATTTGAGCAAGTAACTCCCAACTGCCAAGATCGCAATTAGAAATATTAGGAAAATTGCCGCATACTCTTGGAACAGCGTTGCCCCCGCTGAGATGGATACGTTATCTACTTGTAGAACCCAAGTGGCATGTCGAACAATTGTTGCCAATCTTTCTCCGGCAGGTGGGTAAAACCATAGGACGCCCAATGCAGCTAGCAGGCCATAACGACTATGGCGATCGCACCACCGCCGCAATTTAGGGTCTAACAAAGGACGAATGATTCCATATCCATCTAGTGATGGAATGGGCAGAAGATTAATGACCACTGCGTAGAGCTGAAGATAGCTCAAAAACGAGATAGCTGCTGTCATCTCCCAAGACCAAGCGTTGCTGTTGGCTTGCAAGGCAATTGCTAATCCTATGGCTACGAGCAGATTCGCAAGTGGCCCTGCTACCGACACAGCGCTATTCCACAAGGGACTTCGTAGTTTTTGCTCATTAATGAATACTGACGCACCTGGGAGGGCTATCCCCCCAATCAAGAGAAACAGGATGGGAAACAGGAGACTTAGTCCTGGATTGGTGTATCGAAACGGATTGAGCGTAAGGTAACCGTGCTCTTTCACATCGGTATCGCCACCCCAGTAAGCCACGATTGCGTGACCGAACTCGTGAAAGCAAATGGAGATCGTCCAGCCGACAACCACCACAAACGCTACTGTCCATCCCATTGGCCTAACTCAATACATAATTGTGTGAATTGCGTGGTGCTCGGATTTCAATTTATACGCTCTGCCTTTTCAGAATGCCCCGAATTACGCTAACGCAATCGTCAACTTGACTTGACGTATTCTGAACCTATCGAGCAATGGCGATCGCGGAGGGAGTCATGCAACAACAGTGGTTGACGGCGTTGCTGTTGAATGGGGCGATCGCTCTCATCGGGTATTTCAGCCCGCAAAAGGCTCTCACCAAAGCTGGCGTGATTCACGCGGCCATATTGGGGTTGGTCGTGTGGGGTGGATTGGGCTGGCGCGGCTACGCGATCGTGGCTGCTTATTTCTTACTGGGCACAGCAGTCACAAAAATCGGCTTGAAAGAAAAAGAAGCCAAAGGCATTGCCGAGAAACGAGGTGGAGCGCGCGGGCCTGAGAATGTCTGGGGTTCGGCGCTGACTGGAGCCATTTGCGCATTGGGAAATGCGATCGCTCCTCACCCTCTTTGGGTCTTGGGCTACTGCGCGAGCTTCGCCGCAAAACTAGCCGACACCACCAGCAGCGAAGTGGGTAAAGCCTACGGAAAGCGCACGTATCTGATCACCACCCTGCAATCGGTGGAGCCTGGGACGGAAGGAGCCGTCAGTTTAGAAGGCACAGTAGCTGGAGCGATCGCCGCTGGCATCCTCTCAGGATTGTCTGTTGCAGTGGGAGCGATCGCTCCGAATTGGTTAGCCATCTGTTGGCTAGCAGCGATCGCCGCTACGACTGTGGAAAGCTGGATTGGAGTGGTGTTACAACCCAAGTTTGATTGGCTGACCAATGAAGTGGTGAATGGGATTCAAACCACAATTGCAGCCGCGATCGCGGTGGGGGCAATTCTATTCACATCCAGCTTGTTGTTCTAGCAGTCTGTTCGCGATCGCTATTCGTGCTGCAATACGTTGATCAGCTTGCCGAATGGATCGCGGACGTAGAATCTCCGCACGCCCCAAGGTTCGCTCACAGGGCCGTACTCAACGGGAATGTTCTCAGCCTCAACTCGAGCTAAAGCAACAGTCAGATCGTCAACCTCAATCGACAAATCTGGAACAGAAGTGCCAGCCCCCCCTTGAGAAGCTATGGTGACTTGAGCCAGCATGGCTTCTCCCGAGCTGTACGTTCGTACCCATCCCTGATCCATGACAACCTTGAGTCCGAACACGCGATCGTAAAATGCCTCCGCCTCAGAAGGATTGGTGGCAGCAATATTACAAACAATGCGCTTCACTTTCACTCGAACTGCCCCAAGAGAATTGCAAGCACCTGGCAGCTACTCGGCAACAGTTTCGACCGCTTCTTCTACCTCTGCCCCCTCTTCATCTTCATCACCCTCAGCCATCGCGGCGGGGACGATGGTGACAGCGGCGATCGCGTCGTCATCATCCAACCGCTGCACCCGTACGCCCGTAGCCATGCGAGATTGCGACGAAATATCCTGAGCTCGCTGCCGAATCACGATACCGCGACTGGTCACCACTAACACTTCGTCGTCAGAATTTACGATCCGCAGCGAAGCAATTTCGTCGTCATCTTGGCGGAATTTGGTAGCCGTGACACCTTTTCCAGCCCGATTTTGGCAGCGAAACTCATCGATCGCCGTGCGCTTGCCGTAACCACTCTTGGTGATGATCAAGATCCACGGGTCGAGATACGAACCCTCGTTTTCTGGATCGGGAATCAAAGATTGCTCGCAAATAATATCCATGTTCACGAGCGAATCACCTTCGTTCAAACTCATCGCTCGTACACCGCGAGTTGCCCGTCCGAGGGGGCGGAGCTGATCGCTATCCGTGCTGAAGCGAATGCCCATGCCCTGCCTCGATCCTAAAATCACGTCATCTTCAGGACGCGCCCGCCGCACCCAACGCAGTTGGTCGTCATCTTCTAGAGAAATCGCGATCAGACCGTTCGAGCGTACGTTAGCAAAAGCCGATAGCGCAGTTTTCTTGATAAAACCGCCCTGAGTCAGCATCACCAAATACTCGTCGTCGGTGAACTCGCTGACGGGGACAATGGACGTGATTTTTTCTTCTCGCGAAATCGGCAACAGCTGTAAAAGTGGCAAACCTCGAGACGTGCGGCTACCGCGCGGCACTTTGTACCCGGACAATGTATAAACGACGCCGCGATCGCTGAAAAACAACAATGTATCGTGGCTGCGACAGGCGAAAAAATGCTCGACAGCATCATCTTCTTTCATGCGCGTGCCAGCCTTCCCGCGCGTCGCCCGGCCTTGCACGTCAAACGCCTCAATATCCAATCGCTTCACGTAGCCTTGTTCGGTCATAAAGACTACGATTTCGCGATTTTCAATCAAATCCACGTCGTCGATGTCGCCTTCGTCCAAATGAATGCGCGATTTGCGTTCGGAACCAAACTGATGGCGCAGTTCCACGAGTTCGGATTTGATAATGTCTAAAATGCGTTCGCGGCGATTGAGAATGTCTTTTAAATCGGCAATCTTGATGGTGAGATCGTCATGTTCGGCCTGAATTTTCTCTGATTCCAGAGCCGTCAAGCGGCGCAGCTGCATTTGCAGAATGGCATCCGCTTGGCGATCGCTTAACTCAAACTCTTCTTGCAACTGTGTCTTTGCCGTCGCGGCATCCGCCGCTCCACGAATCAGGGCAATCACTCTTTCTAGATTGCTCAATGCTCGCAGTAAGCCTTGCAAGATGTGATCGCGTTCTTCAGCTTTGTTCAGCTCGTAGCGCGTGCGGCGCTCGATTGATTCGATGCGGAAATCGAGGAACGTTTGCAGCGAATCTTTGAGCGTGAGAATGCGCGGCTCGCTATCGACAATCGCCAGCATATTCATGCCGAAGTTACACTGCAGCGGCGTTTGTTTGTAGAGATTGTTTAATACCACCTGCGGATAGGCATCGCGCTTCAGTTCGATGACGATACGCATACCTTCGCGATCGCTTTCATCTCGGATATCGGAAATCCCTTCCAGGCGCTTGTCATTCACCATTTCGGCGATCTTTTCGATCATGCCTGCTTTGTTTGTTTGATAAGGCAATTCCGTCACGACAATGGCATCGCGCTCGATATTGGAACCACGCCGCTGAATGGTTTCAACCTCGGCCACGCCGCGCATCGTGACCGAACCGCGTCCCGTGGTGTAAGCTTCGCGGATACCGTCTTTGCCTAAAATCAATGCTCCGGTCGGAAAATCCGGGCCGGGAATATGCTGCATCAGTTCCAGGGTTGAAATCTCAGGATTATCGATTAAAGCCGTAACGCCGTCGATCAGCTCAGCTGGATTGTGGGGGGGAATATTGGTTGCCATGCCCACAGCAATGCCCGACGAGCCATTCAGGAGTAATTGCGGCAGGCGGGCGGGCAGCACCAGCGGCTCTTGCTGTGACCCGTCGTAGTTGTCGCCAAAATCGACCGTATCGGCCTCAATATCCTGTAGCAGCGAGTCGCGCGAAAGGGCCGTGAGGCGACATTCGGTATATCGCATGGCGGCAGGCGGGTCGTTGTCCACCGAGCCAAAGTTACCGTGTCCGTCCACCAAACATTCCCGCATGGAGAAGTCTTGCGCCATGCGCACTAGGGCGTCGTACACAGCCGTATCGCCGTGGGGATGATATTTACCGATGACGTCACCGACTACGCGAGCGCATTTCCGAAATGGTCTGTCTGGAGCCATCCCCAATTCGTGCATGGCATAAAGAATCCGCCGATGCACGGGTTTGAGTCCGTCCCTGGCATCCGGCAATGCCCGCCCCACGATCACGCTCATAGCGTACTCGAGGTATGACTGGGACATTTCGTTACGCAGGTCGGTGGGGATGATAGTCATGAAAACTCCCAGGATTGCAAAGCAAAAGCCAGTCCGCCAGCGTTAGCTTGACAGAATGGCTTCGGAGGGTAAAAAACAAAAAATCTGCATGCTTAATTCTACCACTTTTAATCCAGTGAAGCCCTTAGCCCTACTGCCTTGTAGCCTTTTTGATTGACACGCTGAAATCGGGCTCTATGTGTGCCTCAAAAAGAGTCGATCTTGAGAGAAGATTGCCTGCCCGACCTTGGCCGTTTTCAGAGATATTTGATACGATTTTGAGGCTTGCCCTCGTAGCTCAGTGGACTAGAGCACCTGGTTCCGGTCCAGGGTGTCGGAGGTTCGAATCCTTCCGGGGGCGCTGATCGAAGTCCGCTGTTTCAGCGGGCTTTTTGTTTGAGAGCTAGGGTTCGTTCGCGGTCAGGCGCGTCGCGATCGCCTGCACTCGTTCTTGCAAAGTTGCCAAGTCAAGCTGGGTATCCACTACAGTGGTCCGTGCCATTTCCGCTGCAGTCAGCGGTTCGAATAGGCGTTGTTGATCGGCCAAATACGTTACGGTTGCGTCGGCAATATCGCCTTGCCGCTCGCGCAGTCGCGATTTCAGCACTTCGATATCCGCTTGACAAGACAGTATGTGAAGCGGAACGCGGGCTGCTTGGGCTCGGGCACATGCCTGATGGCGATGGGTGAAACGGTCGAAGGTGGCGTCGAGGATGACGGTCTCGCCTCGGCGGGCTAACTTGATGCCGAGTTCGAGCAGGCGAGCGTAGGTTTTCTGAGTCATTTCAGGCGTGTAGATACCGCTAAACGTCGCTCCTTCCGTATCTCCTCTAGAATCGAGGGCAATACCGGCCAAATGCTTACGAACGGCATCTGAGCGAATGCATATCGCACCCATTTGTTGCGATAGCATGCGGGCCACAGTTGATTTCCCCGACCCCGACAGTCCCGACATCAGCACGATGCGACCTTGCCGCGATCGCGTGCATTCCCAGGCTAGGCGGTAGTACTGCGCTGCAGTTTCTGATGCTTGAGCTTGAGCTGCGGCTGAGACGCTGGGGTCGTCGAGCATGAATGACGTGACTTTAGCCCGCACGTAGGACTGACGGCTGACGTAGAGAGGCAAGATTTCAATCCCGGCCCAGTCTCCTGTTTGTTCGGTGTAGGTATTGAGAAATAATGCGCATAAGTCAGGCCGATCTCGAATGGCAAAATCCATCACGACGTACGCGATATCAAACATGACGTCGACAAATCGAAAAGGTTCGTTGAATTCGATACAGTCAAACAAATGCAGCTTATCTTTCCAGTAGCAAATATTTCTGAGATGGATGTCACCGTGACACTCCCGCACGCGATTTTCGGCCACGCGTTGCGCAAATAAGTCTGCTTCTTCAGCAAAAAAACGATCGGTGTAAGCGCGCGTCGCGTCGAACTGTTCCTGTGTTTGCGGACCGCCAATATAGGTTTCAGTTTGGTCGTAGTTTTCGTCGATGGACTGGCGAATGGCCGGAATCGTGCCAAAGGTACGAATGTACTCACTTGTTTCTGAATGTTGGTGATAGTCGGCAATGACTTTAGCTAACTTTAGGACTAATTCTTCTGTGACTGCGCCACGCTCGTACATCTCGCTGAGCAACGTTGCTTGCGGAAACTGAAGCATTTTGACCGCGTATTCTATCGGTTCCCCTGAAGGTTCGAATTGGACGCGAGCGCCTGCCTGAAAAAATGGCACTACATCGAGGTAGAGTTCGGGCGCTCCGCGTTGATTTAGCCTTAATTCCTCATGGCAATACAATTTTCGTTTATCGAGTGTTGCGTAATTTAAGAAGCCGAAATCGAGCGGTTTTTTGACCTTATAGGCAAACTCCCCCGCCAATACGACATAGGAGATGTGGGTTTGTAGAAGCTGGATAGGCTCGCGGACTGGATGTGGGTAAAGGTCCGGCTTCAGCATGGCCTGAATGACCGCAGGTAAGCTTGATGCGTCCATCGGGTTTGATTCGTGCAGTGGGGATATGAGACTCGCAGTCGGTTGGCGACTCCGTTCAGCATAAAAGGAAACCGAGCCACTCTTGCTGCTTCATCCGATCGAGTGCATTCGTCCGGCTCGTTTTCAGAAAGCACCAGCAGGATGTTCGATTGGAATGGATGCGATCGCACATACATTTCCATTACGAACGGTTTTCAATCGGCAGCTTGGGGGCCAAGCAGTGGCAAAATACGAAAGCCAGTTTGCCTCAACTCGGCAAGCGGCACGCCTTTTTTGGTTGTGATGGAAAGCCGTCGATTCTCGTGGCTCGTCGTAAGACCCCCCCAGTCCCCGCCCGTACGTCATTGCTCTCCGACCTGTTGGAGACGATGCCGCGCCTACGACCCCAGATGTATTTCAAATCTTCTCTGGTGGCACTCAGCCACGCGATGGAAGATTTAGTGCTGTCAGGTCAAGGGCATCCCTTGGTCTTTGCTTGTTTCCAAAAAGAGCGCTATTACCGACAAGAAGCAAGCCGATACCTGCGCATCAACGCGATCGCCGATCGCGTGTTCGTGCTGGCCATGCCCGACACCAATTTTCATCGGCAAGATTTGCCATATGAAACCGTCGGCTTGGATGCTGACGATCCGCTGGTTAAGGAATGGCATCTGATTATTGTGGACGAGGACCATACGGCTTGTTTGATCTGCCGCGAGCGCAACCTACCAGCGGCAATGGATGCCGCCCGCCAGTTTGAGGGCTGTTGGTCTTTCGATCCGAGAGTAGCTATTCGCGCTGCCCAGCTGCTATTGCCCAAAATTGCGGCTTATCGTGCTGATTTGAATGGTTCCGTTCGAGACTTGCACGATCGCCTGGATCTTTATTGGCAGGCTCTACCACCTCTCGATGCTGAAGAGATTGAATCAGCTCCATTTGCCGAACGTTTGATGCTGTACCTGCAGGCTGGGCAGTACAAGCTACAACGAGCGTATAAGGCCATCCAGCAAAGCGAGCGCAAAGAACGCACGATCAACCGTATTGCTACCGCCGTGCGCCAATCGCTGGACATTGACGATATCTTTGCTGTGGCCACCCAAGAATTGGGACAAGCGCTAGAGGCATCCCGGTGTTTGGTCTATCGCTGCCAGGATGAGTTGGCAACGACAGTGTTAACGCGCGAATGGGTACAGCCGGAGGTCGTACCCGTTGGCAATACGGTGTGGCCGCAGCGGGCTGCAGCGTTGTTGAACGCAGCTTTGACGTCGGCTAATCCCGTACAGGTGGCTGACTTCGCCAAGCACCCGTTGCTAGCGCCGGCCGCTGGTGAGTGGCAGATAGCTAGCTGGCTAGCCGTTCCCATCGCTTATCGAGGACGGGCCTTAGGAGCGCTCGAACTGCATTGCGATCGCGCGAGTGACTGGTCGATTTCAGAAATTGAGCTGGTCCAGGCGATCGCTCTCCATGTGGGTGTGGCTCTCATTCAAGCTGAGTCCTATCAAAACCTGACGGAATTGAATCGCCAGCTCGCGAAGCTGGATCGGGCCAAGAGCGATTTGATTGCTGTTACCGGGCACGAACTGCGGACGCCGCTGTCTACCATTCAGGTATGTTTGGAATCGCTAGCGAGCGAGCCAGATATGCCCGTCGAGATGCGCCAGGTCATGCTCGATACTGCCACTCAGGATGCAGAGCGCCTGCGCACCCTCGTTCAAGACTTTCTGACTCTATCTCGCCTAGAAAGCGGCCGTGTGGAATGGCGGATCGAGCCTCTACCGGCGCGAGAGTGCATTGACTTAGCTCTCAGTCGATTGACCGCTCGCCGCCTGCGTCAAGCTCTACCTGATGTAGAAGTGGAGATTGCTGACGACCTACCCGCGATCGCTGCTGATGGCGAATGGCTGGTGGAGGCCTTGAATAAACTGCTGGACAATGCCTGTAAATTTACCCCTGCTGATGGTCGCATTTGGGTGCGGGCCAGATCGAACGATCGCGATGTGACTCAGGGCGATACGGGTGCAGTCGTGCAGATTGCCGTCGTAGATAACGGTCGGGGCATCGAACCCGATCGCCTAGAACAAATTTTTGACCGTTTTTATCAGGTGGAAGGCTCGTTACGCCGCACGGTAGGAGGGACGGGGTTGGGGCTGGCGATCTGTCGATTGATTGTCGAGTCCCTTGGTGGCACCATCTGGGCGGAATCAGAGGGCAGCGATCGCGGCAGTGCTTTTTACTTCACTATTCCGGTGGCGAACCCCGCAGATATCGATTGAAGGCCCGATCTTGACAGGTACGACCACTGTCCAGTTAAAAGCCTAACTCAGCGATGTTGGCTGCCGATTGCCTCGTGAATGTTGTCGTAGCCAGACGCAGCTAACTTCGCACTCAGGCCGGTGACGATCGCCTCAATCAATGCTGGCCCTTCGTACACCAGGCCCGTGTAGATCTGGAGCAAACTCGCTCCAGCCGTAATCTTTTCCCAGGCCGCTTCGGCTGAGTCAATGCCTCCGACCCCAATGATGGGAATGCAACCAGCAGTTTGTTGCCAGACGCGAGCGATAACTTCAGTCGAACGAGATCGTAACGGCTTGCCGCTGATACCCCCCGATTCATCCTGGGGAGATTTGCCCGTAGCGGCGAGGCGCTGTGTGGTGAGGCGATCTCGGCTGAGGGTGGTGTTCGTGGCAATGATGCCAGCAATCTGACACGGCTCCACAAGCGTCAACAGGTCGTCAATGTCAGCTTCATTCAAATCAGGTGCGATTTTGACCAGGATGGGCTTGCGATAGCGATTTCGGGCCTGCAACGGCATCAGAATGTCTCGTAAAGAGTCTTTGGCCTGCAGTTGTCTCAATCCCGGAGTGTTGGGCGAGCTAACATTGACGACGAAATAATCGCCAAACGCATAGAGCTGCTCGAAGCTAAATGCGTAGTCGTCAGCAGCCTCTTCCAGGGGGGTGATTTTGGATTTGCCTAAATTGATACCTAGAGGAATGGAGAGATGTTGTCGAACGCTCTCGGCTTCGAGCTGGTGCGCCACTGCTGCGGCACCGCGATTATTAAAGCCCATGCGGTTGAGCACGGCACCATCAGCCGGTAAACGAAATAAGCGAGGTTGGGGATTGCCTGTCTGGGCACGAGCGGTAATCGTACCGACTTCTGCAAAGGCAAATCCTAAGTGGGGCCAAGCGGCGATCGCTTCTGCGTTTTTATCAAACCCTGCGGCTAATCCTAAAGGATGAGCGAAAGACAAGCCCCAAAGCGTCTGCTGCAGACGCGTGTCAGTGGGAGGATGCCAGATGCGCAAAAGTGGGTGCGCGATCGGAGTGCGGCCGAATTGACGGGCTGCTGCGATGGTCAAACGATGTAGGGCTTCCGGATCGAGACGGAACAGCAACGGGCGCAGTGTTCGACGATACATGGCGTAGCTTCCGCAGGCAGGTTATCACTAATTAACGGGCTGCAGCCAGCCGTGGGACTAGGGCTGCGTCAAGCAATCTGCACGTTCCGATCTGTGGCTGGCAGGGCACGACATCTGTCGTCGCTTCTCACTCGAGCAGACGGCATGGTCTCGACATTTCTGAGAGGATATTGCTATGGCGTTACATGCGGACCTACATCGGCATTTAGGCGGCTCGGTCGTCCCCCGCATCCTCTGGCGATATCTCAAACGTCAAGGTGACCCGTTGGTCGATCGCTATCCCGATTACCCAGATTTTGAAGCATTCTACACGCGCCCTCGCAATACCCTAGACGAATATTTGGAATTGCACTCGATTGTGGAAAAGGTGCAAACTCTAGAAACTCTGCCCTATTTCATCTACCGATTGCAGCGGGGGGCTTACACATTTGAGGACTTAGCTTATCTAGAAATTCGCTACACTCCCTACCTGCGTACTGACGAAAGCTTGGCTGAAGGCGATCGCATTAAGCAGATGTACCAGATTATTGAAGTGGTGGGAGAGGCTACTCAACAAACCGAATTTCCTATCGTCACCAGCCAAATTCTCTGCCTGCACTCGCGTTTGCCCGATCGCGTCAATCGCGCCATCGTCGAGGCCGCAGTCGCTTCGCCCCACGTCTGTGCCATTGACGTGGCTGGCGGCGATAGTGCCTATCGCAATCGCATGGATGAATGGGTCGATTTGTTCAAGTACGCCCTAGCCTGCGGTCTTAAAACTACTGCCCACCTCTACGAAACCCCGGCCGGGTGTTTCCCCGAACTGCTGCCGTTTGTCTCTCGCATCGGTCACGGCATCCAGATTCCGCTGCGGCATCCCGAACTGCTGCCTGCGATCGCGCAGCGCCACCAATGTTTGGAAGTTTGTCCGACCACGTATATCAAAACCGGTACGTTGCCCGATCTGGCTCCGCTCAAAATCGTGTTCGAACGCTGCTTTGATGCAGGGGTTGACATTGCTATTTGCACCGATAATGCCGGATTGCATAATGTGCGTCTGCCCTTTGAATATGAAAATTTACTAACTCTCGATATCATTAATTTTCAACAGCTGCAGGCTTGCCAAGCTGCCGCCTTCCGCCATGCCTTTGCTTGGCCCCACGCCCAGTCCCCAGTTGAAATGCTGCGGGAAAACTCGACAGCAATGGCCTCTTGAACGGTCTCCACAGTACTGTAAATGCGATTCGGCTGAGAGCGCGTGAGCTTCTGATGGGTGTTGTGGGTAAGCTGGGAGAGAGTGTCGTTGAATGACGGGTGGCCGGGTTGCAGTGCTGATGACAGCATCACACGATACCCACCTGCTAGGGTGTATCGAAAAGATGGCTCCCTTCTATGCGGCAGCGGTCTTGAGACTCGGCTAATGGGAGCCGATCGAGCCCTTTCAAAGTAGCGTTGGTGCGAGCGAGTTGGGACAAATTGTCCTGGACTAAATGTAATGAGTCAGCACCATTGAGGTAAGTCAATCGATTTATGTTGATCGAACCCCCGCCTCCCAAAACTCGATTTAATCGAGCGGTGCTCGTCACGTGGTGGTTGACCCAGCAGGCGAAACTCGTTCGGCTGCGGTTTGGGGGTTGGAAAGCTGCACTCAAGCGCGGTGCGCTATTTACCGTTGTCGTGTTGCTATCAACGGCAGCTCACGGATATCGCTATTACGACGAACCTCAGATTACGGTAGGGAGTACGGCTCCACAAACTGAGCGCGCACCCTATGCTGCTAATGTGATCGATCTCGAAGCGACGACCGCTCGCGATGCCAGAATGAGGCGCGAAGCCGAGCAGGTGCTTCGGGTCGACGAAACGGCTAATCTGGACATGCGGCGCGAATTGGATCGCCTGTGGTCCGATATCTATCGCATCTCCGAATCAGCTACAACCCTTCCTTTTGCAGATACCGAGCAACTCTCCTCTGATACTCAGGTTCATTTGCTCAGCCAGCCAGCCGAAGATTGGCAACGCTTGCGGCGCGCCCTCAGAGGAAATCGTTCGACCCGCCAACTGCTGGAATCTGAAGAGAATCAGCAGGCTTTGCGCGAGTTACAAAGCGCGATCCGGCTAGAGAACTCCGATCGGGCTCGCGATCGGTGGGTGGCACAAATTGAATTGGCTCGGCAGCGCTATCGGCAGGCGGCGGCCGAACTGCGGCAGTTGAACCTTTCGACGCGATTATTGGCCTGGACGCCCAACGAACGGGCTCAGGTGGAAGGGGAGATGCGTCAAGCCCTGCGACGCCTGCAAGCAATTGGTATTGCCCCTGGTTTGCCTCGTGACATGCGCCAGCGCGGTATTGCCGTTCACTTAGAATCGCTGCCGCCTCATTTGCAGGTCGATGCTAACGACTGGCTGCAAGACATCTTGCAGCCGAACCTCAATGTCGATCGCCAACTTACTCAAGCTCAGATCGACGCGGATATTGCGGCACTCGAGCCCGTAACCGTATCGGTTGAGGCGAACGAACTTATCGTCAGGTCTGACCAGGCTATTACCCCGCGCACGTTCGCAATTTTAGATGCTTACGGGTTGACGCAACGACGCATTAACGTGACGGGACTGGCGCGCTTGGCTGGAATTTTGGCCGTAGCTGCGGTTGCGGTCGTCGTACTCGAAAAACGCATCAATCCAACATTGCGCGATCGCGATCGGCTGCTGTTGGGATTAATGATCTGTACAGTTGCCCCAGTAGCCGGCACGCTTGGGGTTCAATTTACCTCCTTGCCAGCAGTGGGATTGCTAGCCAGCAGCTACTACGGCACGGGGGTAGGGTTGCTGGTAATCGGTGCAACCGCATTGCTGTTGCCGTTGGCAACCTCTGTCACGGGTTTG
>JBCBVC010000069.1:0-21279 GCA_039817845.1 Cyanobacteria bacterium J06642_2 | reverse complement strand
GATGCTCTGCTTGCATTTGCTCCAACTCAGCTTGGTTTACATCAATACCTTGATGATTCAGCAGGTATTGGTGGACCCGTCTTGGATGGAACGCATGGGCGAGGAGGAGCGGCGCGCACTCACGGCTCTGTTCTATAAGCATGTCAATCCTTACGGACGGTTCAGCCTTGATATGAGCACAAGACTGGAGATTGAAACGATGGCAGCTTGAGCCTGAAATATCTATAAGCTGAACTTATCGAAAATCGGTCATTTTGGGGCTAATGACACCCTTGTCATCTCTTATTGCCCCTGGTGACAGCTTCGCTTTAATTACCCCTGGTCCAAACCCTCCCACACCCCATCGGCTGGGTACTGCCAGACGAAAGTTAAGTTGACGAAGTAGTATCACTCTGTCACTCTAGAGACAGATGAATTCCCGTCAAGTTATGCTTGCCCAGTCCTCAGCTATCGAAGCTGCCTTACAGCACGCAACCGAGTCAGAACGAGCCGTGCTTGTCTCTGTCCTCAAAGCGATGAAGCAGGTCAGAAGTCATCCGATGCGCCAACAATTCCTCCAAAGCGCGATCGCCGTCTCCATCGAAGCCAGCCAACAGGCTCGACTCACTCCTGAATTCCTGCAAGATCGCGGTGATTTTGAAGTCACAGTCAGCGGTCTGCTGCAACCCGAAGTACTTGAAACCTTCGCCCCCGACGATCCCCTCGCCGCCGCCCGCCTGAAAGGCCATCAAGTCAAGCACGAACTTCTCTACGAGAATGCAGCACCGTTAACCAGCCCCGAAGTCGCCGAACTCTTGCACATCTCCCGCCAAGCCGTGGACAAGCGTCGTCGCAACGGCAAACTCCTGGGTGTTTCCTTAGGCAGACGAGGATATCTCTATCCCGCCGAGCAATTTCTAGACGGTCGCACCGTATCGGGCTTGGACAAAGTCCTAACTGCGTTGCAAGAGTATTCCGCCTGGACGCAACTGATGTTCCTCAAGACTGGTGACGCCCACCTAGAAGACAAGACCCCTCTGGACTGTCTCAGAGCCGGACGCATTGACGACGTGGTGCGCGCCGCCGAAAGCTACGGGGAGCACAGTGCTGCCTGAAGACCCCCTCTCTCCTCATCCTCTCCCTCCAGAGGACTTTCGCGATCGCCCTCTCCCCATCAGCACCCAGACCGGGCCGTGGTTCCGATTGCACTCATTCGACTACGACCCCTTGTACTTCGGTCGCCAAGGAAGTGGCCGATTCGACGGACCAGAGCAGGGATATGGCATTTTGTACGTGGGCGAAGACGAGTATTGCGCCTTTATCGAAACCTTTGGACGCACCCACGGAGCGCGTGGCGTAGAAGAAGCCGCATTACGACGACGAGGGTTAGCGAGGATTGAATCCAACCGACCGCTAAGACTGGTCGATGTTTTAGGAGATGGACTCATCAAATTAGGGGCTGATGCTCGACTGGCATCGGGGCCGTATCTGATGGCTCGACAGTGGGCTCAATCGATCTGGGAGCATCCCGAAATGGTGGACGGCATTCGGTATCACTCTCGGCACGACGACACGCGCGTCTGTTGTGGCCTATTCGATCGCGCGGCAGACGCATTAGAAGTTGTAGGCGATCGCAGCTTACTCGAAGACTGTCCTCATCTCCTGGCCGAGATTTTGGCGACATACGAATACGGCCTGCTCTGACTATCGGGCTACGTAGTCCGAGTTTTATCAGGTAACGATAATACATGATTATCGTTACCTGAACGCGCACAAAAAATCCAAGCTCAGGTTTTCTGGCTTGGTCACGAGGGGGATTCGGTTTTTGGGCTGGGGTTCAAGCTGCTCGTTTGAGGGCTTCCACAGCATTGCTCCAATTGCTAAAACTCTACCCCAGCCATCATCTGCTGTCTAGTCCTAATCTCCATGCTATCAGGGTAGCAGCCACTCATCATCCGTTATGGGGGAGAGAGTCCGGGTCAATGCCCAGCTCGCGCAGCTTAGCAGCCAACACGTCTGCTCGCTGGCGCTCTTGTGCCGTTTGCTCGCGCTCCAGCTCCAGAGCAGCCTCTCGCATCACAGCAGATTCTTTCGGAGTAGGGACCAGTTTGCCCTCGGGGGTGAAAAATCGTAACTGCGACTCGTGAATGCCCAGAAATAGCTCCAACTGCTGACACCACATCCGTCCGTGCGCATCCGCTTCGAGGGGTTCGTAAACTCCATCCATCAGATGAAATCCGGCAAACTCCAGACTGTCTGGATCGATCCAGAAGTAGTTGGGGGTGCGCCAGATATCCTGGTAAATCTGCTTTTTGAGTCCCCGGTCTGTCTCTGCGGTTGAGTCTGAAAGTACCTCGACGATGACGTTAGGATACTTGCCGTCCTCCTGCCACACCGTCCAGCTCTTGCGCGGGCGACGTTCGGTGTCTAACACCACGAAAAAGTCAGGGCCGCGAAAGTCCTCGGATTTGCGTCGCCGCTGACTGTAGTAGACCGTCAAGTTTCCCGCAGCAAAGAAGTCGGTACGCTCGTCCCACCACCACTCCAGGCTGGTGAGTAAGGCTACGAGTTGCTGCAAATGTAGGTAGGTTTCCAAGCAGGGTTCGTCGCTGTAGAGTTCTTCGTCAAGGGGAACCGTGACGTACTCGGAGGCATCTACCGACTTTGGTTTGTAGTCTTGCGCGATCGCCATCGGGTGTTCTTCCGTGCGTCTTCTCGATCGTACAGTGACTCGGGGTCTGAGGCTCTCATTATTATGGCTTGGTGAAGGTTTGGAAGGCGATCGCCTTCCAAACCTCATGTTTTGTATCTACCACTATCAGAGGTTTTGAGGTGCAAGAGAGTGCATTTTGGACCAGCAGGGGGTCGGGTCAATTGGAAGCGCGAGTGCATCATCTTCCCATAGCTTTTTGCTAACATCAGGTGCCGATGAGGATAGTTTCTGATAGTCATTGGGGAGAGATAGGGGCTGCGTTCTAATCGACCTTCATTGCAGAAGTTAGCTCGATTAGAACGCAGCTGTCATTTTTACCTTCGGAATGGCTACGAGCAGTGATCGTACAAGTTTTCTAAATCCATGATCAATTCGACAGATGAATAGCAATAGCGCGGGTACTGAGAGCAGTTTTGTAGGGGCATTGGATGCCGTGCAGGATAACAATGAAGAGGCAGTTACCGATCTTCGTGAATTGATTCTCTATGCCTGCCCCGTTGGCTCATTGGTTGAACAGCTCGATTGCTATTTCCAAAAATCGCTGCAATTGTGTGGCCACAATACTGCCCACCTTTACATGCCCCACTGCACCCTAACGGGCTTTTTTCACGATGTGGGCAAGTAGCATTGCCGCTTATGCCCAAGCCCTAGATCGCGCTCTGAACAAGACACTTGCCGCCGCTTCTCCCGAGATTACTGTGACGGGTATGAAGTTTGAGCAGGGATTTCACTTTGTGGAGATCGCATCTCCTTGGCTGCAACAACTGACTGCTACCTTTGCACTGCTAGCACAATTCTCAACTCGCACTGACGAGATACGTCTCAAGACCGATCTGCACGTCAGCTTAGCTTATGGATTTGCGCCTGACATGGAGGAGAAATTGCGGACTATTGCGGAAGACCTCTTGGAGGGGCAAGCGATTGTCGGCGACTGGGAGTTGAGGTTTTACGAGCGGGGGACCGAAAATCAATGGTTTCTACATGGTAGTTGGACTTTAGACTAATCGCAGAAAGTCCTATAGATGGTGCTGGAAAAAAGAGAAGAAGCTAAAAAGATTGGTAGACCTGGCAGCAAGCCGCAATTTCCATAAATGCATCCAAATCTGGAGTTTGACAGTCCGGGACCTTGGCAAGATCGTCCCAGCATCGGAGTTTGACAGCGTCTTCAGCGTAGGGTTGTTCGATAAAGGAGATCGCCTCCTCCTTCGAAAACATCCCTCCCTGCAGTTCCAAGCTGATTTTGGATGCCTTTGACAAGCTCGACCAGTAGGTCTCATCAACTGAACAGAGATAACGCTTGGCATCCACGTGCAAGCGAATCGGCTCCGTGACATCAGGACCGAAGAGTTTTTTCAAGTAGGGCAATGCCCGATATTCGTGGCGATCGTCCACACCGCGATCGGCAACATCTTCTCCCAAGTTATGGAGCAAATGGCCGACATCGTGAAGCAGGCTCGCAGTCACTGTCGCAGGTGTCGATCCGTTCTCTCGGGCGTGGGTGGCACATTGGAGAGCGTGCTCCAATTGGGTAACCGCTTCGCCTCCGTATAAGCTTCCACCACGATCGCGATAGAGCTTGGCAATAGCTTCAAGAGTCACAGTTGCAGGCATGACTTGCTAGTCCTCAAATGTATCGGAACGCAAACGAGGCTGAAGAAAATCTAGGCGACGCGACGACCGCCGTTGTAGGCGGCTGTGAGTAAGGGAACGCTACCGTCGTGCCGGACGGTAACGAGATCTGCCCGCAAACCGACAGCAAGATTGCCGCGATCACTCTCCAAACCAATCGCCTTCGCCGGATTGCTCGTTACCAACTTCGTCGCTTCAAATAGCTCCAAATGAGATTGCTCGGCAATCAGAAAAACCGATTGCAGCAAACTGCGGGGAACGTAATCGGACGAGAGAATGTCAACTAAATTCACGTTGACCAATTCCATCGCAGAGATGTTGCCAGAATGAGAGCCGCCTAACACCAAATTGGGTGCTCCCATCAACACCTGCAAGCCTTTGAGGTGTGCGAGCTTTGCAGCATCCATCGTGCAGGGAAATTCGCTGATGGTTGCGCCCTCCGCCACCGCCGTTTCCACATGTTCGGTTGTGGTGTCGTCATGGCTGGCGATCGCGATCGCCCGATCGCGGGCTAACGCCACTAGCGCATCGCGGTTTTGTAGGGCGTGCAGCTGTTGGGCGTCGAGGCGCTCCTGAATGAAATCGTCAATTTGCTCGGCTGTTACCCCGTGCTTGCCCATGTAATATTCCTTGAACTTGTCCAAGTTGGTGAACTGTCGCTGACCGGGGGTGTGATCCATCAGGGACATCAGCACCAATAGCGGATGCTCAGCATATTGCTCCACCACACCGAACACATCTTCGTAGCCCAACTCGCAGCGCAAATGAATGAGATGGTTGGCTCGATAGCGATCGCGGTTTTGCCCTTCGTGAATGACATCTACCATGGCTCCGAAGTGAGTCATGCGCATGGATTTAGGATCGCTGTCGCCGATGGCGATCGCATCGCACACGGTGGTAATTCCGGCACTGACGAGATCGCGATCGTGGTAGACCGCAGCAGCTTCGATCGGCCAGCGCACCCCCGGGCGCGGAGCGATATTGCGTTCGAGATTGTCAGTATGGAGTTCGATCAGTCCGGGCAGGAGATAGTGTCCCTCGCCATCTTGCCCGGATCGAACGATTCCCGGTTGGATATCGGCGATCGTGCCGTCGCGAACCACAAGCGTGCCGAGGAGTTCGCGATCGGGGAGTTGGAGGCGATAGTTCGTGAAGACGTGTTCGTTCATGGGGGTAACGATTCGAGGGTTGGGTGACAGCAGTTCGGAGATAGGAACTTGAAAAGAAGACAGGGTTACGAGCCGAATTTCAGTTGACGATTGCAGACGCGATCGCGCACTTCAACGTCGTGAAAAATGCCAATGAGGGCGCAGCCTCGGGCTTTTCGTTCTTCGATTAACTCGACGACCACTTGGCGGTTATCGGCATCGAGAGCAGAGGTGGGTTCGTCCAACAACAGAATCGGATAGTCAACCGAGAGGGCGCGGGCGATGTTAACCCGCTGTTTTTCGCCTCCCGAAAACGTGGTTGGGGAGAGCTGCCAGAGGCGTTCCGGTAAGTTGAGGCGCGTAAACAGTTCGCGGATGGTTTTGCGGGCGGAGTCGATGCTGACTCCGAGTTCGAGCAGCGGTTCGGCAGCAACGTCGAGGGCGGGGACGCGCGGAATTGCTCGGAGGAATTGGCTGACGTAACCAATGGTGCGGCGGCGAATGTCGATGAGGTCGCGATCGGCGAGGGTGGTGAGATCGAGTCGGCGATCGCCGTGGCGCACCCAAATAGAGCCGCTGTCAGCGCGGTAGTTGGCGTAGAGGCAGCGCATAAAGGTAGATTTGCCCGAGCCAGACGCTCCCACGAGAGCGATGCAATCGCCGGGAAACACTTGGAGGGATTGGCCATCCAACACGGGGAGTTCGATTCCCCCCTGGACGTGGAGCACGAAGCGTTTGTGGAGTCCTCGGACATCCAATAAGGAGTCTGGAGGGCTGGAGTGAGGAGCGATCGCCGTGGCTGTCATGTCGATTCTCTCGGATAGCGACTGCGGGCTTGAAAGGCTTAGGGCATCAGAGTGGCGCTAACTAATTGCTGCGTGTAGGGATGCTGGGGATCGTCCAATACGCGATCGGTCAGTCCCGCTTCGACAATTTGGCCGCGATGCATGACTAAAAGGCGATGAGCCAACAGACGCACGACGCCGATATCGTGCGTGACCAGAATGACGCTGAGATGCAAGTCCCGCACCAGGGTTCTCAGCAAGTCCAGCAATTTCGCCTGTACCGACACGTCCAGACCGCCCGTGGGTTCGTCCATCAAAATCACCCTGGGCTCCGTCACTAAAATGCGAGCCAACTGCAAGCGTTGTTGCATCCCGCCCGAAAACGTACGCGGCGGATCGTCAACGCGATCGCTGGGAATTTCCACCCGTTCCAGCCAGCGTAAGGCGGCCTCGCGAATCGTGCCGTAATGGCGATCGCCGATGTCCATCAATCGTTCGCCGATGTTCGCCCCGGCACTGAAATTCATCCGCAAGCCATCGCGGGCGTGTTGTTGCACGAAGCCCCACTCTGTTTTCATCAGGCGGCGACGGTGGGGTTCTGACAGGGTAGCGAGATCGAGTCGATCGCCAGCAGACGTGCGGTAGGTAACGCTGCCGCCATCGAGCGCAATCTGTCCGGCAATCCCCTGCAACAGCGTGGATTTCCCCGAACCCGATTCCCCCACGATGCCCAAGACTTGACCGGGATAGAGATCGAACGAAACGCGATCGCAGGCGCGAATGGAGCGGTAGGACTTGGAGAGATCGCTGACCTGAAGCAGGGGAGAAGCGATCGCGGGATCGAGATCGGTAGCCATCAGAGCTGGGATCGGAGTCGTTGCGGTTGGGGTCATCGTGCGCCTGCCTCTATTTGACTGGGGACGTACTTGCCCGAGTTGTCTGACTCTGAGTTCGTGTTCGATATCGACGATTTGGACTCTAGGCGTTGCTGACAGTAGTCGGTATCGGAGCAAACCCAGAGACGACCGCCCCGATCGTCTGTCACGATTTCGTCGAGGTAGCTGTCATCGGCACCGCACAGTTGGCAAGATTGCTCCCAGGTTTCGACTTCAAAGGGGTAATCCTGAAAATCTAGGCTTTTGACATGGGTGAAGGGGGGTAGGGCGTAGATGCGCTTTTCGCGACCGGCTCCAAAAAGCTGAATGGCTGGATTTTGGTGCAATTTGGGGTTGTCGAAGCGGGGGATGGGGCTGGGTTTCATCATGTAGCGATCGTGAACCATCACCGGGTAGTCGTAGGCCGTAGCAATGTGACCGAAGTGGGTGATGTCTTCGTAGAGTTTGACGTACATGCCGCCGTAATCTTCGAGGGCGTGCATTTTCCGAGTCTCGACTTCGGAAGGCTCGATCCACCGCAGCGGTTCGGGAATGGGAACTTGGTAGACCATAATTTGGCCTGCCTGCAGGGGCGTTTCCGGGATGCGGTGGCGGGTTTGAATGAGCGTTGCTTCGGTCGTGCGTTCGGTGGTTTCGACCCCGGTCACCTTTTGGAAAAAGCGACGGATATTGACCGCGTTGGTGGTGTCGTCGGCTCCTTGGTCGATGACTTTGAGGGTATCGTTAGGACCGATGACGGAGGCGGTGACTTGAATGCCGCCTGTGCCCCATCCGTAGGACATCGGCATCTCGCGGGAGCTGAAGGGAATTTGATGACCGGGGATGGCGATCGCCTTGAGCAGGCAGCGACGGATGGAGCGTTTGGTTTGCTCGTCGAGGTAGGCGAAGTTGAAGCCGGGTTCGACTTCTGCTGCGGGGCGATCGGCGATTTCTGATGCTGGGGAAGTGTCTGGATGGGGCATAGCTTGTAGGCCGTGGAGGTCTTGCAACGGGAGAAGATATGCGGTCAAAGTCCTCCTGTTTGGGAGGTAATCCTTTCTCGATCGGCTACTTCTGGATCGACTGCCGATTTCGGATGGTCCTGATGGACTGTCGCCGAACCATCTCGACCGTTGCTAGTGCCGATTTCGCTGGAATCTGAACCCTTGCCGTTACCTGAAGCTCGACGATCGCGCTCAGCTTCGTATTCCTGACGCAATTGCCGGACTACGCTCAATTCCGCCTGGAAATCGATGTAGTGGGGTAGTTTGAGGTGCTGTACGAAGCCTTGAGCTTCGATATTGTCGGAGTGGTAGAGCACGAATTCGGGATCTTGGGCGGGGGCAGTGGCTTCTTCTCCGAATTCTTTTGCCCGCATGGCGCGATCGATTAATGCCATCGACATCGCCTTGCGTTCGTTGTATCCGAAGGTGAGGCCGTAGCCGCGCGTAAATTGAGGCGGCATCGTTTCGCTACCCTTGAACTGATTCACCATCTGCACTTCCGTCACTTCGATATCGGCGATCGCGATCTCGAAACCCAACTCCTCCGGGCAGATAGAAACCTCTACATCTCCCATGCGAATTTCACCCGCAAAGGGATGGTTGTTGCCGTAGCCCCGTTGGGTGGAGTAGGCCAAGCCGAGCAGGAAGCCCTCGTCGGCACGGGCGAGGTTTTGCAAGCGCGCGTCGCGATCGGCGGGTAAATGCAAGGGCTCGCGGGTCAGGTCGAAGATTTGTCGATTGCTCGGGAGCGATTGACTGGAGCGATCGCCACGTCCATTCGATGCAGACTTCACATTGATCGGTTCTGATTCCGATTGAATCAAGCCCTCGCGGTTGAGCGTGTCGGTCACGCGAGGAATGCTATCTCCGAGTTCGCTATTTCCGAGTTCGCTATCTCCATTGCTTGTCGGAGCTTCGGGAGCGCTACCCTCAGCCGCTAGTTTGAAATCCAGCAGGCGGTGAATGTAATCGAACGTCGCTCCCAACTGCTGCCCGCCGGGAACGTCTTTGAAAATCGACGACACCCGCCGCCGCACCACCATCGCGCTGGTATCTACAGGCTCGCTGTAATACAGCCGAGGTAACGTCGTTCGGTAGGCTCGCAGCAAGAACGCCGCTTCGACCAAATCTCCCCAAGATTGCTTAATGGCAAGGGCGGCTAAATCGCGATCGTAGAGACTGCCCTCCGCCATGACGCGATTCACAGCTAGCGCCATCTGCTCGCGAATCTGGTCGAGACTCAGTTCGGCGATCGCGCGATCGCCGCGCCGCTGGCTTTGCAATAATTGCTCGGCATTGCGGATCGCCCGTTCGCCCCCTTTTACAGCTACGTAAGACATCGGTTATGCCTCCGAATTGAGCGGGTTGGCGACAATCTCGATCGCAGTCGTGCGCGGCAGAGCTGCGATGAGGCGATCGCTGCAAAACATCACATCTACTCCCAACGGATAATCCCGAGTCATGGCCTGACGCTGCGCCCAAAAATCTACAGGCAAGGGTTTCACGGCAAAAGCTCGTTTGGTTTGGATTCCCGGACCGCGTAAGGTGACCGCTTCACCGCGATCGAACTGTTTCACTTGCACGACTACTGTTGTCGAGGCTTCAGGAGTTTCAGGCTCTCCCGTTCCGAACTGCAACAGCGAGGGCATGTCTGAAGGATTACCGATCAGGGCGAAGTCCGCAGCCGCAGCATCTTCACTCATGCGACACCCGGTATGAAACGCCAGCCATTGCCGCACCTCCGCCCCGAAGCAAGGTTGCAACCACACCGTTGTTTCCAAGTCGAATAGAGTCAGGCATACTGCGGTCGAAGTTGCCGCTAACTCAGTGGGATGCTCCACAGGAACGTCCACATTGAAAATCCTGCCGGGGTGAGCCATTGCATTCAGGAGCGCTCGAAAAGTTGTCTGAGACTCCAGCACCGGATTCCTAAAGCCTGGATAACGTGTCAGAAGCATCACCCTTCCCCTCGCGGCATCGTGAAAAAATCGACCTTCGTTGCCGCAGTCTCCTGCTGACGTGCCGCTTGTCGCTCCCATCGAATCTGCTGCAAGGGCGCGATCACCTCGCGATGCAGGCGATCGCTCCAGTCGGGATGCTGCAATAACGCATCGCACACTGCCGCCAATTCTGCATGCCGCTGCGATCGCCCAGGGACATACCCAAACCCAACAATGTCCCGATCCGCGCTCTCTTCGCGAAGAGCGTCAACGTTCAACTTCACCGCGCAACGGGTCACCGTCATCTCTCCCAGGTTGAAGGGCTGACCGTTCCCCCCAGCCCGACCGCGCACCATTACCAAACCTATTTCGGGCGATCGCAAAAAATGATAGGTCGGCCAAGGGTCGATCCCCTCCACCTGGCATTCCAAATCCGGCAATGCTGCTTTTGCAAGGACTGTCATCCACGCCTGTCGAGGAGTTGTTTTCCCCTTACCTGTTGAGAGAGGTTCGTTCATTGCTACATGCCGGTATGCACTTCATGCCAATCGTGGAAATCGCTAGCTACGGCTTTGCGATTCAACTATTGAATTGACCGAGGACTTAGAAAAGGCGATCGCCCGTTCGATGCGTTTTGAGTCGCGTTCTATCCGAGCTGACTCAACAGTTGACCTCATGCGGGCGCATCCTTGAAAGCCGATGCTTTTGTGCGGGTCAATTCATCTATCCCTAAATGAGACGCCGCCTCAACTGAGCCGAGAGAAAGTCGATCGCGCTCGTAGCGGCAATCAAAATAATTAAAATGGTGCACACCTTACCGTATTGGAATGCCCCGAAACTCTGGTACAGCGAAACACCAATCCCCCCAGCCCCGACAATTCCCAACACCGACGCCGATCGCACGTTGGCCTCGAAGCGATAAAGCGTAAACGACGTCCACAGCGGCATCACTTGCGGCAGCACCCCAAAGACCACCTCCTGGAACGCGCTCGCCCCTGTTGCCCGAATCCCCTCCACCGGACCGGGATCTATCGCCTCCACCGCCTCGGAATACAACTTGCCCAACGACCCCGCCGTGTGAATGGCCAGTGCCAAAACCCCCGCAAACGGTCCCAAGCCCACCGCAACCACAAACATCAGGGCAAAGACGAGCTCGTTAATTGCCCGCATCGCATCCAACAGCCGTCGCACGGGCTGCACGATCCAAACGGGGCAAATGTTGTCAGAGGCTAGTAATGACAGCGGCACGGCGATCGCGGCAGCAAACAACGTTCCCCACACCCCCATCGCGATCGTCACCAGCGTGTCTCTGAGATAAATCTTCCAGTCAACCCAGTTGGGGGGGAAATAGCCCCTGAGATACTGACCCGTATTGCCGAGGTTCTTCACCAACTGGACGAAGTCAATTTCGGACTGCCGAAAGGCTGCGGCAAGAGCGAGGATCGCCAACACCCAGAAGGTTATCTTGATCGGCGTCACGCGCTTCTGTTCGCGAGCGAGCATGTCCCGCGCGGCAGGACTGATATTGAGGTAGCCGTTGGCAGGGGAAATCGCTTCGGGGTTGAAAGTCATGGTGGAGATTGCTTCAAACAGTTCGGCTGTTCAATATCGTTAGTTGAAAAACCCGACGCTGCGAAGGTCGCAGGATCGAGAAAATTCGGAGGGGCGATCGCCCCTCCCAGAAACTCCTTGCTGGATGCGAATCCAGTCACATCCTTAGTTGCCTAGGGCAGCCAACTCATCTTGCAACTCGGCCATCCCGGCCTTTTTGTCCGCGTCGCTCAGGTCGCTGTTTTCCAGCTCGGCCATGCGCTTGGCGATGTCCAGCTCGCGGATGGTGTCCCAGCCGGAGTCGTCGGCAGGCACTAGCTCGGACCACTGTAGGGGAGTGAGGATTGCCTCATTATCAAAGTTGTAGAAGCAGTCGCGGATGGTTGCCTTGAGTGCCTCAGGCAAGTCGCTGCGGTAGGCGATTGGGTCGCTGGGGATGATAGGAGATGTCCAAATGACCTCGATATTTTCTAGAGCTTCGGGGTCGGTCTCTTCCAGACGGGCGAGAGATTCGTTGTTGTTAGTGGCAACATCCACTTGGTTGTTAGCCACAGCCAGGGCGGTGGCTTCGTGGCTGCCAGCGAAGATCAGGCGCTCGAAGGCTTCGTTGGGGTTGACGCCGTTCTGGGCGAAAACGTAGAAGCTGGGAACCAAGAAGCCAGAGGTGGAGTTGGGGTCGTTGAAGGCAAAGGTGAGCTCGTCAGCATTGGCGATGACGTATTCGTCGCCATCCTGAGCCTCTAGGTCGATGTCATCGAGGATGGGGTTATCGGCGTTGGTAATGAGATAGGAGTAGTAGCCGGTAGAACCGTCAGTGGCAACGGTTTGGGCAAAGGCTTCTGCTTCGGCGATCTTGGCGGCTTCGATGTAGGATTTACCGCCGTACCAGGCTATGTCCACTTGGTCGAAACGCATCGCTTCGATAATGCCTGCGTACTGAGTGGAGTAGAAGGCTTTCACGGGTAGGGCAATGCAAGTACTGAGTTCTTCAACGAAAGGCTCCCAGAGGGGAATCTGGTTGGCTTGAGATTCAGTGGAAATGATGCCGAAGCTCAGTTCGGTAATGTCTTCCTGAGCGTTGACGGGCAAGGAAACAACACCAACTGAGGCGAGAGCCAGAGTCAGGGAAGCGGCCATCCCAACGTATCTAGACATGATGAACTTGGTCTCCGTGGTTTGTCTTACATCTCGAATTGCTTGCAAAGGTCGAGCGTCGGCCCCTCCAGATATCGAACCGGCGATCGCGACGATCACAAGCAATCACATCTTCATCAGGCGAAGGCGTGACCTCGCACAACCAGCTCGTCTGCGGCTTGGCCGTAGATAAAACCGAGGGCTGCATCATCGAGGTCGCGGGTAGCGCCGTCAAACTTTACTTCGCCATCCCTGAGTGCAATGGCGCGGGGGAAGTAGCGACGCACCAATTGCACTTGGTGCAGAGACACGAGGGTGGTAATGCCGTCACGATTGAGATCGTCCAGCAATTCCATGATTTTGCGGGCGGATTCGGGATCGAGGGAGGCGATCGGTTCGTCCGCCAGAATAATTTGGGCGCCCTGCACGAGGCAGCGGGCGATCGCCACTCGTTGTTGCTGACCACCGGAAAGTAAGGAGGCACGCTTATAGGCTTGGTCGAGGATGCCAACGCGATCGAGCGCCGCCAATGCCTGCAATTTCTCCTCGGGGGTAAAAATCCTGAGGCTAGTGCGCCAGTTGCCCATCGCCGCCAAGCGACCTGCCAGCACGTTTTCGATCGCGGTGAGACGGCGAACGAGATTAAATTGCTGAAAGATAAATCCAATGTGGCTGCGCAATTCTCGCACGTTGGCGTAAATCCGCCCGTCCCCTTGTAAAGTGGCACCGAGAATGCGAACAGTGCCACTTTCGGCAGTTTGCAAACCGTTAATGTTGCGTAGCAATGTCGATTTACCAGAACCTGACGATCCGACCAAAGCCAGCATTTCTCCCCGTTTGGCGGTCAACTTGACGCGATTGAGGGCACATTTGCCCTTGAAGGTCTTTGACAACCCTTCAACCTCGACTGCTGGTGCTAATGACACGCACACACCTAAGTAGAAAATTTCTCCCATATCTTCACACTAGAATTATGCAAGCACAGTTAAAAATGAGGAATATTTAGATTATGAATGGGTTAAAATTTGGGTCATTTTATATTATTTATTCGAGGTTTTCAGGTTAGCCATGGCACTGGTTGATTAATAATATGAGGGCAGGAGAATCAAAGGTTTTCTCAAGTAAGTTGAGAGAAAAGGGGGATGATGTTCAGTAGTGTCGCCAAAAACTCTTTGGCTACTGGGAAAGGAGTGAATCGACTCATTTTTTTGCGTCACCTGTAAGCAACGCGTGGAAGAAGCTCATCTTCATAGGTGAGTTGGATAGAACTCGGCCACATCCCGATAGCTGCGCTTGTGGCGATCGCAACAGAGCGAGCGGAGGAGATTGCATCGTCGGCATGTTTTTTGACGGCACGCCGCCGACTAACTTAAGCCTCGAACAGCTCGCCGAACTCGAACCGTAAATTTGCCCGCGCGATCGCCATCATGAATCGTCCTGCCCCTCTCAACCCTAAAGCCGTGCGCGCTGGCGGTCAGCTCAGTGTTTTTGAGCGCTATCTCAGCGTATGGGTCGCTTTGTGCATTGTTGTGGGCATTGGATTGGGGCGCGCGTTTCCCGGATTCGCGGCTCTCCTCGATGCGACGAGCATCTATCAGGTCTCGCTTCCCATTGCCATCTGTCTGTTTTTCATGATGTATCCCATCATGGTCAAAATTGACTTCGGGCAAGCCCGCAAAGCTGCTCGAACTCCAAAGCCCGTCATTCTTACCCTAGTGGTGAACTGGTCGATCAAGCCCTTCACGATGGTGGTGTTAGCTCAGTTTTTTCTGGGCGAACTGTTTCAACCACTGCTCGCGGGCACGGAAATCGTGCGGGGCGTTGAAGTCAGTTTGGCCGATTCCTACATTGCTGGAGCCATTCTGTTGGGCATCGCCCCTTGCACTGCCATGGTCTTGATGTGGGGCTACCTCTCCTTCAGCAACCAGGGGCACACCTTGGTCATGGTGGCGATCAATTCGCTAGCGATGCTGTTTCTTTACGCGCCACTGGGTCGCTGGCTATTGGCTGCCAACAATCTCGCAGTGCCCTGGCAAACCATTGCGCTCTCCGTGCTCGTCTATGTCGGTCTGCCACTATTGGCTGGAGCCGCATCGCGGGTGTGGATTTTGCAGCACAAAGGCGAGGCGTGGTTTGAAGACGTGTTTTTGAAGTACCTCAGCCCCGTATCGATCGCAGCGCTGCTGCTGACGTTGGTGCTGCTGTTCGCGTTCAAAGGCGACCTCATCGTTCGCAATCCGTTCCACATCCTGCTCATTGCCGTCCCATTATTCGTGCAAACCAACCTCATCTTCGCGATCGCTTACGTTGCCGCTCAGAAATTGGGGCTGTTCTACGAAGACGCCGCCCCCGCCGCTCTGATCGGAGCTAGCAATCATTTTGAGGTGGCGATCGCGACAGCCGTAACGCTATTCGGTCTCAATTCAGGTGCAGCACTGGCGACTGTGGTTGGAGTGCTGATCGAAGTGCCCGTGATGTTGATGTTGGTGGAGTTTTGCAAACGCACAGCGTTTTGGTTCCCGCGCGACCCCGACAAGGCCAGCTTGCCCGACCCCCGTTGTTTGAAATACGACACTTAAACCGGAGTCAATTTTGAAGCGATCGCGTCCGTGCAAACGCGGCTACAGTCCCTGCACTCGAATACATCTAACTGAAGAGGTCAACGTTCGTGGTTAAGGTTGCTATCAATGGATTCGGTCGTATCGGACGCTTAGTCTTGCGCGCAGCCTGGGGATGGCCCGAGCTGGAGTTCGTTCACATTAATGAAGTCAAAGGCGGTGCAGCAACCGCAGCTCACTTACTAACATTCGATTCTGTTCACGGACGCTGGTCGCCTGAAGTCATCGCAGACAACGACACCAGCATTCTCATCGACGGTTCTCCCATCCGTTTTAGCGATCGCCCCACCCCCGGCGAAGTGCCCTGGGAAAACTCGGAGGCAGACATCGTACTCGAATGCTCGGGCAAATTTCGCACCCCAGAGTTACTCACCCCCTACTTCAAACGAGGGGTACGTAAAGTCATCGTGGCCGCACCAGTCAAACAAGGCGCGCTCAACATCGTCTACGGCATCAACGATCGCCTATACGACCCAACCGAGCACCACCTACTGACCGCTGCATCTTGCACCACTAACTGTCTTGCCCCCATTGTCAAAGTCATTCACGAGACACTGGAAATCAAGCACGGTGTCATCACGACCATCCACGATTGCACCAACACGCAGACTATTGTCGATGCCCCACATCAAGACTTGCGACGGGCGCGTGCCGCGAGCTTATCTTTAATTCCCACCACCACGGGTTCCGCCACGGCCATCGGCACGATCTTTCCAGAACTCGACGGCAAACTGAACGGATTGGCAGTGCGCGTACCGCTGTTGAATGCGTCCCTCACCGATTGCGTGTTCGAGGTCGCACGCCCTACCTCTGTGGCCGAAGTCAACCGAGCCTTTGCCACCGCAGCAGCAGGAGATCTGCGGTCAATTCTCGGTTACGAGGAACGCCCCCTCGTCTCTATTGATTACAAAGACGATCCGCGTTCTGCCATCATCGATGCCCTCTCCACCACCGTCGTCGATGGAACTCAGGTCAAAGTGTTGGCTTGGTACGACAACGAATGGGGCTATGCCAATCGCATGGCCGAACTCACCCGTAAAGTTGCTACTCTCCTCGCTTGAGCCTCGCCCTCCATCCCGCTCCTCATTCTCCCACTTCGCGATGACAGCTTCGGCTTCCCCTGCCCCCATCGGCATGCGCAATTATGCCTTAGTCACGGTTACTTACTGGGGCTTCACCATCACAGATGGCGCGTTGCGCATGTTAGTGCTGCTGTACTTTCACACCTTGGGATACAACCCTCTCGAAGTGGCGATGCTGTTTTTGTTCTACGAAATCTTCGGCATCGTCACGAATCTGTTGGGAGGGTGGATCGGGTCGCAATTCGGCGTGAAACTCACGCTCTACGGCGGCATTGCCGTGCAAATTGTGGCTTTATTGATGCTAACCCCCATCAACGAATCCTGGCCGCTCGCCTGGGCTGTCCCGTATGTCATGGCAGCTCAAGCCCTTTCAGGGATTGCTAAAGACCTAACCAAGATGAGTTCTAAAAGTGCGATTCGCTTGGTCATCCCCCGTGAAGCCCAGTCCTCACTCTTCAAGTGGGTGGCCGTGCTCACGGGGTCTAAGAACGCACTCAAAGGAGTCGGCTTTTTCCTCGGAGGCGTTTTGCTGGCGACGTTCGACTATGTTTGGGCACTCTTGCTGATGGCCGCAGGGCTTGCGCTCGTATTGCTCTCGGGCTTCTGGTTGCCCTCCGACATGGGCAAGGTGAATGCAAAAGTCAAGTTCCGACAACTTTTCTCTAAAAGTCGGGAAATTAACATTCTCTCTGCCGCTCGCTTCTTTCTGTTCGGAGCGCGAGATGTTTGGTTCGTAGTCGCACTTCCCGTGTTTCTATACGGCCAGTTGAATTGGTCGTTCGAGCAAGTGGGTGGCTTCTTGGCGCTTTGGGTGATCGGCTACGGTATCGTTCAAGCCCTCGCCCCCGCTCTGTTGCTCAGATTCGGGGCGGGATACCCTCCACAGGCTAATACGATTCGCTTCTGGACGGGGTTGCTCGCAGCCATGCCAGCCGCAATCGCGATCGCGTTGTTGGCGGGCTTATCTCCAGCAATGACGATCGTCGCGGGTTTGATGCTATTCGGTCTCGTTTTTGCCTTCAATTCCGCCGTTCATTCCTATCTCGTATTGGCCTACACCGAAGACGATAACGTGGCAATCAATATCGGGTTCTACTACATGGCAAACTCAGGTGGCCGTTTGACAGGGACGGTGCTTTCTGGACTTCTCTTCCAGCTTTTCGGATTAGTTGGCTGTTTGTGGGCTTCAACAATATTGGTGGTTTTAGCGGAACTCATTACGTTCAAGCTGCCCAACCCCCAACCCAAGCCTATGGAGGCTGAATCTTCCTCAGCCACATCGCGCTTGTAGTTGCTTCACCTTGTCACTCAGTCGATGGTGCATGGCTTCACAAGTGAGCGTCTAACCCTCTTGAATCAAGTTGCAAGCTTTCCAAGAGTTTGACTGTCCGATGGATACCATTGCGAGATCGTAGTTTCCACTATCCACTGAGAACCTTCGTCCTGGCTTGCAGGAGCAAATGTGACCCCTTGGGCGTCCATTGCATCTGCTGGTTCTTCTCCATCTGCTTTACCACCACTTGATTGACGGCTGACTCCACAAACTCTGTAGAGCTCAGTTCCCCTCATCGATAACATTCACCGTAGTCGGTAATGTAGGGCTGATTGTTCTTGATGTAGTCTGTGAATTCTCGTAGGGTCTTCCGCATCTTGTTCGGATGAGCGTAGTCGATATCCTCCCATCAGCAATCATCTCCAACCAATCGAGCTTCTGCAAACCCTTCCAGACATTGCCATGCCACAAAAGCCACTTGAGCCGTTCGAGCTGCTCAACCATGTGCTTCCCTCGTTCGACATCATGGCGCCTCACCCCCTTGAAATACTGATGCAGCACTGTAATTCACATGGTGATGTGGAACCAAGCTTGCAAGTGCTCGACTTGAAGATTCAAGTACAATTGCAACCCCCGCACGGAATCCCCAGCATCCGAGAGAAATGTTACCGCCTGATTCATCTGCATCCCCTGCGACTTGAGCAACTCAAACAACCTCCGTCTGAGCTTTTCATCGTAGGTCTGCACGACCCCCAACACTTGTGCTCCCCGGCAATCGAAATGCTCTTGCCGACAATCTCCTCAAAGGACTGACCCAAGGTTTCCCCTGCCAGAGAAAACCCTTTGGCATAGCCACCGTTAATCCCAACCGTGAAAGTAAATCGGGAACGGAAACTATGCTGAGTCGCTCGGGCATCCTTCGAGTTGAATTAGTACCAGAGTGCGTGCGCATATGAAAAACAGTGCATCCATTGCTCACAGCCAGGTTCTTAGCTTTTTCATAATTAAGTATTAATCTTTACGATTTATCTTCATAGCATCTGTTGAATACAGCGGCTTTTTGAGGTGGCTCTAATGACTAAAGCTGTAAGAGAGGTTGAATCTTTCTCGCGCACGGAAAACGGGGGAGGAGGCAATAGTTTTCTGAGCTGGATCGGTATCTTTGCGCTCGTCTATTTATTGATTATCGCCGTTGGTATGATCGGCTCTGGCTTTAAGGCCGCAGCAGGAGAGCAAGCCGAAGATCTATTTGCGTTTGCAACCAATCCATTTGCGGGTTTGATAGTGGGTACCGTTGCAACGGCTCTGATTCAGTCGTCCAGTACGGTGACCTCAATTATCGTGGGTTTAGTGGCCGGCGGTTTGCCCGTAGCAGCAGCGGTGCCGATGGTGATGGGAGCCAACATCGGCACGACGATTACGAATACGCTAGTGAGCCTCGGTCATATCGGCGACAAACAGGAATTCAAACGCGCGTTTTCTGCTGCAACCATTCACGATTTCTTCAATTTGCTTAGTGTCGTCATCTTTTTGCCGCTGGAGATTTTCTTCCATCCTTTAGAGAGAATAGGTCTTTTCTTCGCTCAGTTTTTCGTGGGTGAAGGTTCTGCCAGCATGAAAGAGTTTAATATAGTCAAAGCAGTTACTAAGCCTGTCGTTAGCTTGGCTCAGGGCGGGACCGAAGTTTTACCGGCGCCGTTTAGCGGTATTTTGCTCATTCTTATTGGTATTGGCCTAATTTTCTTGTCGATCTTGTGGGTTGGCAAGCTGCTGAAGGTATTGATGGTCGGTCGCGCCAAGCAGATTTTGCACACGGCGATCGGTCGCGGTCCTCTTGCTGGTTTAGCGTCGGGTACGTTGGTAACCATCTTCGTTCAGTCTTCTTCAACCACCACGAGCTTGATGGTTCCTTTGGCGGGAACGGGAGTTTTCGGCTTGCGCGAGATTTATCCGTTTACGCTGGGAGCCAATATCGGCACTTGTGTCACGGCAATGCTGGCTGCAACTGGCGTTTCTGGCGAAAATGCTCTTCCCGCATTGGAAATTGCGATGGTTCACCTAGCTTACAACGTCTTGGGTGTGGTCGTGATTTTCGGTATTCCTTTCCTGCGTCAGCTGCCAATCGTTGGTTCTGAAGCTTTGGCTGTTGTGGCGGCTGAGAGGAAATCGCTTGCATTTGCTTACATCATCAGCGTCTTCTTCTTAATTCCAGGCATGTTTCTTGGACTGACGGCGTTAACGGGAGGAGCTGCCTGAGCCTTTGTGTCTCCATGTCGACAGGCAACCGCGATCGCCCGCCTACCATCACTTACCCTCATCCAACAGGAGCTGCTATCGTGAGTGAAAAACAGACTTACCTGAACAAACTGAACGTCCAGATTCAAGAAGCGCAAGGTGTTCTTGACAAGCTAAAAGCCGAGCGTGATGAACTACGAGAGCAAGCTCAACATGAGGAAATCGAGCATCTAGAACAGCATTTGGCTGACGCTCGCATCAAGTTTAAAGACTTGGCAGACATAGCAGAAGACTCCTGGCTTGATCTTCAGGAAAGCCTGGACAAACTTCTAATCGATCTCAGAGAAAGTATTCAAAAGTTTCTCCGTCGCTCCTAATGCGTTCGACGTATTATCTGATTTAAAATATCGAATTTGGTCATACACTAACAAATCTGCCTAGGAAGTAAACCTGAACAAAGCTGCCTAGGAAGTGAACCTTTCCTTCTAATGGGTAAGAGATAAACACAGACCAATATTTCCCAGGCATTCTGAGCCTCTCAAATTCTTGTTTCCCAGGAGGTACAAGAACTCTCAGCCATGTGGATTGTCAAGCACAGCTAGAATTTGGCGTACCAGTGTCCGCGAACAATTGAATTCTCCAGGGATATCTCCTTTTTCACCCGTATGAGAGGTTTCTCGACAATCAGCCATTCGTAGTCACCGTTGTAACAATGCTACACTTTCCTCATCCGTTGTAAAAGCCCTGCGCCACAGTCATAAGAACGTGGTGTAAAAATCAGCCACTGAGAGTTTTACGCGGTCACAGGGGCAATTTTGTCGATGATATCTCATTGAGATATAAAAGTCTTATCCTAATTTCGAACATACCAAAAATATTTTCTCTACGGTATCCCAATCCGGTATTTTTCTCCATGTTGAAATGCCGCCTGAATTCTACCAATAAGTTTTCTGCCTACGGCAACGATAGCTTTCTTCTTGCCAGTATGATGATAGAGCTTTTCGAAGAACCTAGCTAATGATTCATCTTTCCCAATTGCACGCCATGCAGCTTCAACTAATATTGCCCTCACGCGAGTATTACCTTGCCGAGTAATATGGCCTCTTCGCACATTGTTACCTGTGGAATACTCACTAGGTGTTAGTCCTGTAAAACTGAACAACTGAGGTTCATTCTTAAACTGAGACATATCTCCAAGTTCATTGAAAAGGACACGAGCTGAGATTCTTCGTATGCCAGGTGCCGAGCGATAGGTGCTTTCATTAGGATCGCTTTTCTCATTAAATTTTAACTCATTATCTAGCTTAGCTATC
>JBCBVC010000068.1:0-21303 GCA_039817845.1 Cyanobacteria bacterium J06642_2 | reverse complement strand
GCGCCAAACGGGATATTTCTGTGCATATCTTGCACACCATTATTTCCTGACTCAGCCACGAGATTCTTGAGCATTCGCACGCACTCACCCAGATCGTGAATAGACAGTGCGATATCAAACATCATTTAGTATCGAATACTACTATTACTGAGTCAGGAAATAATGGTGTGCAAGATATGCACAGAAATATCCCGTTTGGCGCATATTTGATTTTTCTGTAGTGAAAAAGACATTTTTCTAGATCTACATGCAGTGAGATGAATGGCAATTGGAATCTCTCTGTGCATTTATGCTCATGCTTTTGAAAAACAGCCCCGTCATCAGGTTTGCGGGCTCCATTCAATTGGCGGTGCCTTTGTTGACGGCGATCGCCCTCGTTTTGATTGGTGCCACATTTTATGAGGCACAGGTGGGTTCGGCGATTGTGCAGCAGCAAATTTATAAGAGCGGCTGGTTCGGCTTGCTGATGTTTGCTCTGGCTCTAAATTTAGGCGTGTCGGCGATGTCGCGATTTCCCTGGCGCGGGGCGCGCAAAGTTGGATTTGCGCTCACTCATTTGGGGCTAATCGTGCTGATCGCCGGTTCTGCAGCTGTGATTCATCTGGGTGTTGAGGGCATGTTGCCCTTGCGCACTGACCTGGGAGCAAACCGGCAGTTGCGGCTGCAGGGAGAGGTTCTGGAGGTTCTGCTGCCTGATGGCAGTAGTCGCGCAGTGGATGTCGCGATTGGCAGTAATGGCAAAGTGAGGCAGCAGCAAATAGCCGGACTGACCGCGATAGATTATCGAGATCGCACGATTGCGGCGACTCAATTTGTCGAGGGCGTGGGGGACAATCCAGCGCTGCACGTTCGCTTGACCAGCCAACGGATGGGTCAGGCCGTAGACGAATGGTTGGCCGCCTCTCCACTGAGCGCGAGAGAAGTATCGTTGGGACCAGCCACGCTGGAACTCGTCCAGGCAAACGACGAAGCTGAGCTCGAACGAGAAATGACGCCTCCCGATCCGGCGAATCCCTGGGGAATATTAGTTCTGGAGCGTTCGGGAAATCGCCGCGAGGTAAATGTACGAGAGTCAGTCGGTCAAACCATTCGTTTGGGACGAGATTATTCAGTACGCCTGGTCGGGTTTTGGCCGGACTTTCGCTTAAACGATCGCAACGAACCGGAAACTGCTTCCGAGCGCTTAAACAATCCTGCTTTACAAGTGCAGGTAAAGAGCGCGCGAGGAGAGGAGCGCTGGTTTGTTTTCGGTCGCGATAACTTAGCACCAGTACGCACGGTGGTATCCGGGCAGCCGCAGGATGTGAATGTAGAGTACGTGCCGCCCGTCAAGGCTGATGCAAATGTATTTCGAGCAATCGCTGGTCCGCAGGGAGATTGGTACTACACCGTCAATGCATCGTCAGGATTCCAATCTGGGAGCCTGGCAGTAAACAACCCCATTCAGCTGGGCTGGGCTGATTTCCAAATTGAAGTCGCCGATACGCTCAGGCATGCTGAGGTACGCCGTGAGGTGCTTGAAGCCGATTCCACTGCTAGTGATGCGGTTCCAGCTTTGCTGGTGGAGGGAGAACGAGGCGATCGCCACTGGATGCAGTGGGGCGTGCCGGAAGCATTTGAGACCGAAGCTGGTTCTCTTTATGCCGTTTACAGTCCCAAGTCACTAGAACTCCCATTTGCAGTCAACTTGAAAGAGTTTGTCGTCGATCGCAACGAAGGCACCGAATCGGTGGCGATGTGGACGAGCCAGATTCGACTGGACGATCTCGAAAGCGGCAGCCAAGAGCAGCGCAAAGTGTGGATGAACCATCCCACCTGGTATCGAGGCTGGAAAATTGCTCAGGCATCTTGGAATCCGGGAGATTTGCGTCAGTCGACGCTGCAAGTCAAACGCGAACCTGCTTGGGTCACGGCTTTGACTTGGACCGGATCGCTGTTGGTTGTTGCTGGCATTGGGGTGATGTTTTATGGCCCCTCGGTCTCGAAGCGCTTCAGATCGACGACCGCCGGTCGAACGAATTCAGAGCAATCCACCATCCCCGAAACTTCCGAGCGACCTTCTGAAGCGATCGCCTGAGTTGCGGTCGCCTTGCTACTCATCGAGCTGTTTGACGTTTTCCGACATGAAATTTCTGAAACTTGCACTCGGCCTCCTACTCGGAGCCATTCTGATCTTCGTTCCTTTCAGTACGTGGCAATCGGCACCCGCAGAAAGCGTGCAGACATTGGCCGTTCAGCTAGACGGTCGTAAAAAGCCGCTAGATACGGTCGCGCGCGAAACGTTAGTACAAATTCACGGGGCATCCACATACCGCACCACTGACGGGCAGACCTTGGATGCCACCAGTGCTTACCTATCCTTGTGGTTCAACGATCGCGACTGGAATCGAGAGCCACTAATCCTGGTCAATTATCGTCCGCTGAAAGTAGCCGTAGGAATCGATGAGGAACGTAAGTATTTCAGTTTCTCGGAGTTGATGCAGTCGAGTTTGCCGAAGTATTTCAGTCAGGCTCGTCAGCAGCAAGTAGCCAACCTCGATCTCAGTCGCAGCGATCGCGAGGCGCTCACGATTGCCGATCGGATGTCGTTGATGTTGGATACGGTGGCCAATGTGGGAGCGTTGCCTCTCGTGCCTCATCCCACAGACGTAAAAGGCACTTGGGTAGGTTTGGATGAAGCCAGTGACTATTACGAGCCCGAGGTCACTGCCGACTTGCTGGCGGCATATGAACTCATGCAGATGTCATATCTCGCTCACGGTCAGGTCGAAAGTCTCGCACCAATGGCGCAGACATTACACGAGCAAGTGCAGCAGTTGAGCCCGCAAGTGTACCCCGGAGATCGCGCCTTGCAGCGAGAAATATTTTTTAATCGCTTGCACGCTTTTGGCAAGGCTTGGCACGTTTACGCTGTTGCCTTTCTGATCATGCTCGGCATTACGCTGTTGGATTTCACAAACTGGTACTGGCTGCCGATGGGAACGTTTGCCGCTGGGTTAGGCATCCAAATATATGGATTTGCCCTGCGGATCGCGATCGCGGATCGCCCGCCCGTGACCAATATGTACGAATCGGTGGTGTGGGTCGGTTTTGGCATTGCGGCCCTGGCGATGGCGTTTGAGTTGAATACGCGATCGCGCTATTATATGTTGGCAGCAGCACCATTAGCCATCTCAGCACTCGTGCTGGCCGACAGCTTACCCGCAGTGTTGGATGCCAGCATTCAGCCTCTCGTTCCGGTTTTGCGGGATAATTTTTGGCTCAGCATTCACGTTCCCACCATCACGCTCAGCTACGCCTGTTTTGCGTTGGCCATGGGATTAGGGCACATCATCTTAGGTCACTACTTACTCGCCCCCGAGCAAAGCAAACGGGTCAAGAGGTTATCAAAGCTGAATTACAACGTGTTGCAGGTGGGCGTGTTGCTGCTGGCCGCAGGTATTATCTTGGGCGGCATTTGGGCCCACTTTTCTTGGGGACGCTTTTGGGGCTGGGATCCCAAAGAGACTTGGGCAGCGATCGCTTTGCTCTGTTACCTGGCTCCGCTACACGGTCGCTTCGTCGGCTGGGTGAATCAGTTGGGCATGGCCGTGGCTAGCGTCGTGTCGTTCAATGCGGTGTTAATGGCTTGGTATGGCGTGAATTTCGTACTCGGCCAAGGACTCCACAGCTACGGATTTGGAACGGGTGGTTCTCCCTGGATTGCGACCCTCGTCGGGTTGGATTTGGCCTTCGTACTCGTGACGGTGTGGCGCGATCGCCGCAGACAAGCGCACTTAGCTGCAGAGAAAGCCGTAGAGTCGGGTGATTATGTTACGGCTCCAGTCGAGTCTGCTGCATAAATTCTGCAATCTGCTGAAAAATGAGCACTTCAACGCCTCTTCACGAGTTTTGGCTCAATTAGGCGTTTCAGAATAAATCGTAATCGACGCGATCGGCTGTTTCGCTGCCTTCAATAAGACGCCGACAGTAATCAAGTAGGGTATCCGTTCCTGTCTCAGGAGTTGCGTCAGCATCGTAAAGTCCTGATTCGGAATCGAATACCAACATCGATTCCGTTGCATAGTAATGTCCGATTCGGGCTAATTCGGCCTTTGCGGCTAGAGGCGGCACGATCTTGGCGACGCCATCCAATAAAGTCACTACCCCGCTCATTAAAGAAGTGGGAACGCTCGTGATGCGTGGCTTGCGGCCGAGCAAATTGAACAGATATTCCCCTTGCTCTAAAGGCGTGATAGCCGGTCCCGGCCCGCCAATCGGCAGAATTTGGTTCTGCAGTGAAGTATCCTCCAGACAATCTGTAAGGTACTCAGCCAGATCTGCATCGCTAATCGGTTTGCAAGCAGTCTGAGTGCCGTCTCCGAAAACGAGAAAAGATTTCCCTTTCTTGACCCGCTCCACCTGACCGACGAGGGATTTAAAATATGCGGTCGGTCGGACAATGGAATAGGTCAACCCTGATTCCATCAAAGCCTGTTCAAATTTGAGCTTGGCATGCTGAAACACGAGACGCGGCTTTTGCACGCAGATCGCTGATAACAGAACCATCTGCGTCACCCCGGATGTTTTCGCCAAAGACAAAACATCTGCATGCGCCTGGTAATCAATGGCCCAGGCATCCTCCGGCTCACCTGTTCGCGATGCCAAACATGACACCACCGCATGAAACGGTCGATCGCTGAAAATATGCTCGGTAAGGAAAGTGGGATCAGTAACGCCGCCAAAGCGCACCTCGGCTCCCTGCAAAAGGCGGGTGGTTTTCTCTCGCGTCCATTTACCGCCACTGCCAGCTTTAGGCCGAGCAATACAAACAACTTCATAGCCTCGCTTGACTAATGCGGCGACAGTGGCACGCCCAATTGTGCCCGTGCCCCCCAACACGAGTATGCGGCGTGCTCCTGGAGTACTGGTATCAATCATGAGTCATGACATTGTTCTGTAGGACCATATCTGCAACCTCCTAATGGGTAACTTCTAACGACCTAGCTCTATTGCGCTTAAGGCAGATACCGCAGCAACTTGTGAGGATCTCCAATCTATCTAGGGAGCAAAACATCTTGGCTCCTAACCATTTGAATTAGGCGAATGTTTTCTGGATAACCCTTTGTAGAAGGGAAGATGGCTCAAATGTCTCCACATAGCGTCTTCTTCAGATTTGGGTTTGTACAGTATCCCCCCAAAAGGGATAAACCTGAATTACCTGGTACTATCTTCTTCGGTTCGTACTCCATCTAATGCTGACAGTACGATCGCCGAATTATTCGTCTGTTTGCCAAGGATCGCTGATGTAGTTTTCATCGAGAATTTTCTTCGGGCGCAAAATTAACACTACGCGACCCAACAAAGGGCAATCAGGCTCTGACAGTACGATCGCCGAATTATTCGTCTGTTTGCCAAGGATCGCTGATGTAGTTTTCATCGAGAATTTTCTTCGGGCGCAAAATTAACACTACGCGACCCAACAAAGGGCAATCAGGCTCCGTGTCAAACCATTGAATCGCTAAATGGCCGTCAGCCTCGACAATGAAATAGCTATCGTCCGCCCACTCACGGCGATCGCGATCCACTACCACTAGGACAGTTTCTGTAACAGGGACGCTGGGCGACTGACCTCCAGGTGCAGGCAAATCGGCTCCTGTAGCTAATACAGCAATTGGATCGGAAGCCCCGAGGACAACCTGCCAACCGGGCAAAGCCACCCAAGCTCCCGCCCCACCCTGAAACTTAACGATGCGAAATGCCGTCGCCTCGTCAATTACCGGAATAGCCTGCAAGTCGGCTTTGGTCAGCGGCAATTGACCGACAACCGGTACGACACGGGGCAGCTCAGACTCGCTTTCTAAGCGATAGAGCGGTAAGCGCGGAGCCGGACGCGATCGCGGCACCGTGAAGTCGGTCAACAGTTTTTCAATGGCGCTCCTGGCACTGTCGCTCGTGGCAAACTTAAGGCCGTTGGCAATCAAACGCGATCTCGATTGTAAATCGCTACTCTGCCGGGCCAACCGCCAGTAGTAATAGGCCACGGCATCTCCCCCTGTATCCTCAAACTCGTGGGATTCTTGACCGAACCGAGCGTAATCTTGCAGAGCTTTGATGACTTCCCGCGCGTCGTCAAAATCGAGCTGGCGATCGACCACCAATTCAGCAGCTTTAAGACGACCGTCACGATCCAGCACCCGGCATTCGTACAAAATATCGCTGCCTTTGCGCTGAAAATGGGCGATCGCGCTTGGAGACGCGCCCCCCTGTAACGCAGCAAATACTTGCGCCCCCACCACCACCTGATTTTGATGGGTAGCTTCAAACCCAGTAGCCTCAAAAATGGCTAGCTGACTCATCCCAGCCTTACGCAAAGCTTGACAGGCCACGCCCCACTCAATCCAAGTTCCCTCTTTCCGACGTAGTTGTCGGATCAAAGCATCAGTATCAATGTCTTGCTCCTGCTCGTCAGCATCGGAGAACGGCTGTTGGTGCGATTCAGTCATGAGTTGGAACGAACGGCGGCCACCCTACATTAAAACGCCTCGACCACCGTCAAGTCCCGTAGTTCGTCCTCACGGCATCTTCAACTTGGCTATCTAGGCTAGAAACAGGAATTCGATAGAAGCTAAGGCTCCAAAGCTATCACGTAGAAGGTGAGCATCATGGAAGCAACTCGTACCGACATGATAAAAGTCCTCAGCTCGATCGCCGTCTTTGCCATCATCGTCGGCCTCGCGATCGCCCTCTGATGACACATTCCAGTCCCGACCGCGTCGCGAAACTACCGTACACTGACTACAAAGAAATAAAACGTCACGTCGCGTTACGCGTGGCAACGTTTTGGATGAGGAAGTGAACGTAAGTATGGTCTTATTTTGGTTCGCGACCGTGGCGTGGGGACTAGGAACGGTGCTTTGGGCAGAGGTCGTCCGCGACGTTTATCACGCACTCTCCCATCAGTGGCCGTGGCTGTATCGCCACCACGCTTGGCACCATCGCGTTTTTCGTCCCGACCTGAGCTTCACCAGCCCCGAAATCTATCAAAAAGCGCAATGGCATAATGACTTGCCCGAATGTTTGGTGATGTTGGTCTTTACAGGAGCAGCTTGGTTCGCTTGCTTTGTCACGTTGCCCCAATATCAGTGGGGGGCCTTAACGGGCGTTCTCTATACGTTTAGTTTCCTAGCTGGATGTATTGCGCGGGGCTGCGGTTGGGATTGGGCTCGGCAAGCCACCGACTTTACCCACATGCCGGGACCATTTGGTGCGGCTCCCTCTTCGTGGACGGTGAACCGCGCTTATCACTGGCGACATCACTTCGATAACGATCGCGCCTACTTTAGCGGCACATTGACATTGGTAGACAAACTCATGGGCACAGCACTGTCGTTAAAAGGGAAAAAAATTGCTGTGACCGGTGCTTCCGGCACAATGGGGCGCTCGCTACTGGCAGAACTTCACCGCGCCGGAGCCAAAGTGACGGCGATTTCTTCTCAGACAAGTCCGGTCGTGCTGGAGATCGATGGTAAGTCCGTAGAGGTCAAAACTCTTACCTGGCAGGTGGGCGGAGAAGCCGAACTAGCCAAAGCCTTCGAGAAAATCGATATCCTCGTTCTCAATCACGGCATCAACGTGCACGCCGAACGCTCGGCAGATGCGATCGCCCGCTCCTACGAAGTCAATGCGTTTTCCAGTTGGCGTTTACTCGAGCGCTTTCTCGCCACCATACACACTAATCGAGATATGGCCGTAAAAGAAGTGTGGGTGAACACCTCAGAAGCCGAGGTCAGCCCGGCTTTGAGCCCGCTCTACGAACTCTCCAAACGCACCTTGGGAGATCTGGTCACGCTACGCCGTTTAGACGCTCCCTGCACCATCCGCAAACTCATCTTGGGACCGTTCAAAAGTAATCTCAATCCGATTGGCATCATGTCGAGCGATCGTGTCGCTCGCAGCATCGTTACGGCGGTGAAGCGTGATACGCGCAACATCATTGTTACGGTCAATCCTCTGACCCACATCCTTTTTCCCGTCAGAGAACTGCTAGTTTCGCTTTACTTCCAGGCATTTAGTCGAGGAGATCGAGCCACCATTTCCCCATCTGAACGCAAAACTCCCGAAGCAGAAACGCAAGTCAGCCACTGAATTTCGACTGTAGTTCTCGACGTTTTGGCTGAGTCATAGGAGCACTGACTGCAACTGAGTTCTGGATAGTTAACACGTCCTCAGCAACTTGACGGCTGCTATGGCCTACCAGTCAGTACGATCGGATAAATCGCTATCAGGTTGTGAAAAAAAAAGATAGCGTCAGGCGATCGCAATCTTATCCAGATGACGCGCCCGCGCGCCGCTCGCAATGACTTGGTCGCATACAATCAGTATCGCACCTAACATTTTTTACCGAATACAGCCTCTAGGCTAAGAACACTGTATGGGGTAGGGTGCTGTTGCCATTGCTCGTTCGATCTTCCACAGCTACTGTGTCTCGCCCTGCCGATCATCTCAATCAACTGTCAAGCGAGCGCGATACAGGGCTTGAAGGCAACGCTGCTTCTCAAGGTGTTGTCCTGCGCCAAGTAAGCAAACGCTACGGTCGGGTAGTAGCGGTCGATAATGTCGATCTGGAGATTTCGGCGGGATCGTATTGCTGCCTGTTGGGGCCGAGTGGCTGCGGCAAGACAACGACGCTCCGGGCGATCGCCGGGCACGAAGAGGTCACGAGCGGCGATATTTTCATTGGCGATCGCCGCATCAATCACTTGCCTCCAGCCAAGCGCAATACGGCCATGATGTTTCAGAGCTACGCGCTATTCCCTCACAAAACGGTGTGGGAAAACGTCGAGTTTGGCCTCAAGATGCGAGGCATGAAAAAAAGCGATCGCGCCTCACTCGTCGAAGACATATTGGAAACAGTAGGCCTCACGCAACTCGCACGACGCCGACCTCAAGCCCTTAGTGGCGGTCAACAACAGCGGGTAGCTCTGGCTCGGGCGCTAGTAACGCGCCCGCAAGTGTTGCTGTTAGATGAACCTCTCAGCGCATTGGATGAAGCACTGCGCGTCAGTTTGAGAAGTGGCTTGCGCAAACTTCAGCAGCAGTTTGGCATCACGTTCGTCCACGTAACCCACAACCAAGACGAAGCCTTTTCGCTTTCAGACCGTATTGTCGTAATGAATGGCGGTCGAGTCGAGCAAATCGGCACGCCCGAGGAGATCTATCACACCCCTGCCAGTAAATTCGTCGCTCAATTCATTGGCGATAATGCAATCTTTAGCGGTACCATTACTCGAACCGCCCCTGGCGAATCTGCTGCAGACATTGAACTTGAAGTCGAGGGATTGGGACGGATTCGGTGTCGCGGACGAGTCCTACCGCCTCTTGGAAGTCAGGCCGCTTGCACGGTACGCGCCGATCTGTTGCACGTCATTAACGGCGATCGCCACTTCCCCAATCGCCTCAAAGCGCGGGTCACTTTCATCGAATTCACTGGATATGTCGTGCGGATTGCCCTGGTCGTCGAATCAACTGGGCAAGACATCGTATTGAAAGTGCGATCAGCTGACGAGATTGCAAGTTCGCTGCGAGAAGGTCAAAGCCTCGAACTGGGTTGGGCAATTGACGATTGCGTCTTTCTGCCCAAGTGAAATTCTGCATCATATCGGAACCTTCCGCGCAGAATACAGTCCAGAGGACGAACGTTTACAAATGGGTTTGGAGTTGGTTACATCATGACAAATTCAACGAATTCTCAATCGAGTATTTCGCGCCGTCAATTTCTTAAAGTAGGAGCTGCTACTGGAGCGGCTCTAGCATCTACTCAGTTTGGTCGCGGACCGATCATTTGGGCGCAAAACATCAAAGATGTTGAATTACGCTTTATCGGTACCGGGGTTTCACAGGTTAATGAAGTAGCCGCAAAAGTTCAAGAAGACTTGGGCTTCAAGCTCAACATGCGACCGTTGAGTACGGATGAGAATATTCAAATCGCTCTAACTCAACCCAAACAGTTTGACATTTACGATGGCGAGTATTTCAGCTTGCCTCAAGTCGTTCCTTCGGGGAACCTCCAACCCATCGATACCTCTCGCATCAAGAACTTCGACAAAATTGTCCCTATTTTCACGACAGGTAAACTATACGACGGTGCTCCCGTAAATTCGTCTCAGGGCACGTCACCGATTAAGGTCATGTACCTCGAAGCCCAAGACTCCAAGGCATTCGCCAGCTCGCCAACAGATTGGGCCACCATGATCCCGTTCCAGTACAATGCCGATACTCTGGGGTATCGGCCCGACCTCGTCGGTCGGAAGATCGAATCCTGGGCCGAATTGTTCAATGCTGAATTTAAAGGTAAAACCTCCATTCTCGACATTCCGTCCATCGGCATTATGGATGCGGCGATGGTAGTCGAAGCCAGCGGACTAATGACCTTCGGCGATAAAGGCAATATGACCCGCGAAGAACTGGATAAGATTACCGAGATCCTCATCGAGCAGAAACAAGCCGGACAGTTTCGTGCTTTCTGGAAAACCTTTACCGAATCGGTAGAGCTGATGGCTTCTGGTGAAGTGGTACTGCAATCGATGTGGTCGCCCGCCGTAACGCAAGTGAAGGCCCGCGGCATTGAATGTGTTTACGCGCCCCTAAAAGAAGGGTATCGTGCCTGGGGCGGTGGCGTTGGCTTGTCGAGGAACTTGTCGGGCCTCGAACTGGATGCTGCCTATGAGTACATGAATTGGATGTTAGACGGCTGGCTGGGTGCATTCCTCGGTCGGCAAGGGTACTACAGCGCGGCCCCAGAACTATCGAAGCAGTACATGTCTGCGGATGAATGGGATTTCTGGTACGAAGGCAAGCCCGCAGCAACAGATATGGTCGATCCGTTTGGCAATACGTTGGAGAAAACTGGCACTGTCCGCGATGGCGGTAACTTCAACGATCGCATGGGTAACGTCGTCGTCTGGAACTCTACGATGGAAGAGCAAGCGTATCTCGTGAAGAAGTGGAATGAGTTCGTAGCGGCCTAAGACCGGACGCGACTGCTTTACGGTGATGGTATTTGTCGAGGGCCAGAATCATTCATCTCGCTCTCGACAGAACCCAATCCCTAAATCAATCCAGCAAACATGCGGAATTCCTGGAAAACGCTCCAACCTTACCTATTAGCCACTCCGCAAGTCTTAACGATCGCGGGATTTCTCATCGTCCCGATCGCGGCCATTGCGATTGTCAGCTTCTGGGAGTTTACGGGCTACTCCATGAGCCCGGGGTTTACGCTGGAGAACTATCGCGATATCTTCAGCTCTAGCGTATATCTCAACACTTATCTCAATACATTTAAATTTGTCGGTATTGTTTGGTTCCTTTGCCTATTGATTGGATTCCCCATTGCCTATTTTTTGGCTTTCCACGTCGAAAGTTTGCGCTGGCAGGTCGCACTTTTTCTCGTGTGTACGATCCCGTTTCTAACGTCTAACGTGATTCGTACCATTTCCTGGTTGCCTTTTCTGGGTACTCAAGGGCTCATTAATCAGACGCTCATCTGGTTGGGCCTCGTAGATCGCCCTATTGAAATGTTCTTATATTCTGATTTCGCGGTCGTGTTGGCGCTGGTTCATTTGTACACGCTGTTCGCGATCGTGCCGATTTTTAATAGCTTAATGCGCATCGATCGCGCTCTAGTGGCGGCAGCCTACGACGCTGGCGCTTCCACGTTTCAGGTCATGCAAGAAGTCATCGTACCGCTAGCCAAATCTGGTATCGCGATCGCGTCCATTTTCATCGTGACGTTGGTGATGGGCGAGTTCGTCACCGTCAGGATGATGGGCGGCGGTCAGGTTGCATCGATCGGATTACTAATTCGCACCCAGATCGGTCGCTTGCAGTACCCGTTTGCCGCTGCTAATGCCGTCGTGTTACTTGCCGTGACGTTGTTGCTAGTTACGGGGATTTTGCGGGCCGTGGACATTCGCCAGGAGTTGTAACGATGTCAGTGCCCGAACCAGAGCGATCGCCATTGCAGACATGGCTGGCTCATGCTGGCGTCGCAGGCGTGGTGCTCTTGGGCGTTTACCTTTATACGCCGCTTCTGCCGCTGCCGGAAACAACTTCGCTCGGCCAGCTTGTCTTGCTGCCGTTCTGTTTTGTTGTCCTGTTTAGCTTGATTCGCTTTTATCCCCTGCTGCCGCTGGCTCTGTTGACCACAGCACTGGAAAAACTGCGCGGCCTCGGTGCGTTCTTCTGGCTCTTTGTCCTATTTCTGTACGGGCCATTTTCGGTTATTTTTTTGCTTTCTCTGCAGGGCCGCACGGGCGGACTGACATTCCCCATGCGCGAGTTTAGTTTGTATTGGTTCGATTCGCTGTTATTCCAAGAGCAGCGCGTCGGCGACTACGGTGGCTCTTTTCAGCGATCGCTGCTTCTGGGAGCGATTGTCGCCGTTTGTACGCTGGTCTTCAGCCTGCTGGGAGGTTTGGCATTTCGGCAAAATTTTCGGGGGGCGCGATTTATTTTTTACCTGACCATTGCCAGTCTTGTCGTGCCGTCTATCCTCGTTTCCCTCGGCATTGGAGCTGCGTTCAACATGCTGAGTTGGGAAACCAACTGGCTGACCTCTACGTTGGGAGCCCATTTAACTTGGACAATACCGTTTGCATTTCTGATCGTTCTAGGCGTATTTAACCGCTTTAATCCGGCGTACGAGGAGGCAGCCCGCGATCTGGGAGCAGGCGACGTGCAAACGTTTTGGCACGTTATTTTGCCGCTGATTGCTCCTAGCCTGATTGGCGTAGCGATTTTGGGTTTCACGTTGTCTTACGATGAATTCACGCGCTCGTCCCTCGTTGCCGGAGGTGAAAATACACTGCCCCTAGAAATCTTCGGCATGACGACCAACGTTACCAATCCCTCGATGTACGCCATTGGCACCTTAACCACGCTGTTTTCACTCGCACTCGTCGCTCTGGCTCTAGCTGCTTTTCGCTTTTTCTCTCGCCGTCGATGAGGCGATCGTTCCCCATGACTTTGTCCCGTGACACTCTCCATACCAGTACCTTGCCCGTCAACGGCGTGCGCCTCAATGCCAGCATCGACGAGCTAGCTCGCATTGGTGCCTTACCTGACGGCAGCGTACGACGATTGGCTTTTAGTCCGGAAGACATTCAAGCTCGCCAACTCGTCCGCGAGTGGATGCGGGCGGTCGATATGTCCGTGCGGGTCGATGCCGCTGGCAATCTGATCGGGCGCTACGCGGGTCGCGAGGACTTACCGGCTCTAGCCACCGGATCGCATTTGGACACGGTCGAGCGCGGCGGTCGTTATGACGGAGTTTACGGCGTCTTGGCGGGATTGGAGCTCGCGCGCTCCCTACACGAACGCGGTTTACGCCTGCGTCATCCATTCGAGGTTATCGTCTTCACCGATGAAGAGAACACCATCATCGGCAGCAAAGCCATGGCCGGTCACGCGTCGCGAGATGCGAATAGCTACAAGGTCAAAGACGGCACTGATATTCAAACCTGCTTGCAGCGCCTTGGTGGGGAGTGGGAGCTATTAGAAACGGCTCGTCGCGATCGCCGCGACATTGCGGCATTTGTCGAATTGCACGTCGAGCAAGGTAGCGTTTTGGAGACTGCCCACTGCACCATTGGCGTGGTGGAAGGAATTGTCTGTCAGCAGCGCTACGAGGTCACGATTGAGGGGCAAGCTAATCACGCGGGTACGACGCCCATGCCCCTGCGTCAGGATGCATTAGTTGCCGCTGCCCGAGTGGTCCTTGCCGTTGACGATTTGGCGCGGCACTTACCGGGTCAACAGGTAGCGACGGTAGGATCGCTGAACGTTACGCCCAATGCCACCAACATCGTGCCTGGATTCGTGAGCCTGAGTGTAGATATTCGGGATCTATCAGCCAATCACGTCGAATTTATCGTGGCTCGCCTGCAAGAACGCCTGGAGCAGATTGCAGCAGATACGCAAACCCGCATCTCCAAACAGGTACGGTTGCGATTGGAGCCAACGTTGGCGGCAGCCGAGATTCAAAACGCGATCGCTCGTTCTGCCGACCGCCTCGGCCTCAAATACTGTTATCTGCCCAGCCGCGCCGGTCACGACGCCCAAGAAATGGGTCGTTTTACGGATATGGGCATGATTTTCGTTCCCAGTGCGGCAGGCATTAGTCATGCTGCCTCAGAGTACACGTCCCCCGAACAATGCACTCAAGGAGCTAACGTCCTAATGCAGACCATCCTGCAATTAGACAAGCGCGGTTGATTAAGCTCCTGTAAGCCAATACCGCCATAAGCTTGAACCACAAGCTCGCGTATTGGCGCAAAAATAATTAACTGCCCTGAAGGCGTGCTGCTGCGCTTGTAACAGCCTGGCGGATGGTCTCATTTGACTCTGCCACCCGCGCGATCGCCTGATAGGTCTCGGTTGATAACCCGTTGGCCTCAATGATCTTGGTAGCTTCGACATCGAATTCGCGCTCGATTTGTTCTCGTTCGGCTGCCGTCTGGGCGATCTGCAAACGCTGCTCCACAGACCGCACCACAGGCTTAATTTCGATGGCGGTAGCGGCAAATCGCGTCAATTCGCCTCGCGAGAAAGATTCTGCTTCAGAAGCAAATCCTTCTGCCAAAGCTTCGGTCTCTTTGCTCTCTGAAGTGACATTAGGTTGCGAAGCCGGGCCAGCGACTTCAGACTCAGAGCTAGATGTCGACTGGGTGACTTCAGCATCATTGGCTCTAAATTCGATTGTTCTCGATGCGGGCTGCTTTCCTGTCAAACCATTGGCTAATGCAACACTCGTAACCGCGATCGCTGCACCGAAGAAGGCCGAAGCTGCTGGCACGAGCCACGGTCGTGCAGCGCGCTCTACCGGGCGACGATCGATGCGCGTGACTAAAGCCCAATTGGCCTGCACGTCGTCATAGGTAGTACGACTAACGGGATCGGACAACACCTCGTATGCCTCCTGGAGGCGAGCAAACTCAGCTTCAGCCATCGCTCGCACCCGTTCGGGCGTTTCTGGCGGTAAAGCATCTGGATGCAGTTCGCGCACCAAACGTCGATAAGCAGCTCGAATCTCGTCATCCGTCGCGTCTCGCGCAACCCCCAATCGCTGATAATAATTCGCAGGTTCCATCACCACTCACCCCGCGCGCCGGTTTTCCCCAAGCATAGAGTCCGTTCGCTCGTCGGACAATAGCTCGGGTATTATTGCCTGCGGTTGTGTAGCCCAACCATAGGGGTTGAGAGCGACATCACTCTCCCATTCGCTCCAAAATGTGACCGACTCAAGCTGCCACGGGCGGACAAATTGTCGCGAGCAGTTCCCGTTCGTCACGTTCTAACTCGGAGATCGCGGCTCGATACACTTCCGCCACCGTCGCGCCTTGCCGCACCTGTTCGAGCCATTGCTGAGCTGCATTGCCCGATTTCAAAATGGATTGTAACGGCGATAGGAAACAGCTAAATCCGAGCGAACGCGCCGTTAACCAGGCATCAGGATACTGACGCTCGATCCACTCTGCTGCCTGAATATTTTCTCCTGTTTGCCAGTGAATTAAAGTGGCATCAAGAGAATCGCGAGCTGCAGCCGCTTCATTGCGATCGCTCACCTCGATCAGTTCGTCGGGAGTAAAGACACCGCGTAAGGGGTCGAACTGCTCGGGATGGCGCAGCATTTGCCAAACTCGTGCTTCGACAAAAGCTGTAATCGCCAATAAGTCAAATGGATTGCCAACCAAATCGCAGATCCGAATTTCAACGCGGTTGAGATCGTGAGGGCGAGCGGGACCATTGGGACGTACTGCACTCCACAAATGGCGCACGTTTTGCATTGTCCCGGCAGCAAGCTGCTCCTCCGTCCAACTAACGTAGTGAGCTAGATCGCGAAATAGAGGTACTCGCCGAGGCGTTTTCGGAAATACTTGCCAACGCTGCGAATGCGATCTCGTCACTTTTCCGTCTAAAAAGGGCGATGACGCACTCAAGGCCAAGTACAACGGTGCCTCCATCCGCAGCAACCGACACGCCTGCAGCAATAAATCAGGATCGTCGATCCCGATATTGATATGAATACTGGCCGTTACTACCGTCGTACCGTAGGTTTGCTCAATATAAGCATGATAGGGATTTCCCGGATCGGAACGCTCAAAGCGATCGCTTCCGCCTAAAGCCAACGTACTGCCTGGCAGCACCGTATAATTTCCGAGCGCGGGCAAGAAGTTGCGTAACTGCAAGCGCGGCTGCAGCAGCGCGCAGGGCAGACGGTCGTAGGCAGCGATGGGAGCCGTCGTGTACTCGACGTTACGGCGATCGGGCTCGCGCACGAACCCCGGCAGAGCAGCCGCAATTCGATCCGAAAATCCTACGGCTTCTCCTGCAGGAGTACCCGTGTACATCTCGACCTCAAAGCCTTTCGGTAGCAACACGCCCCGTACCTCCGTCTTGCAGACGTTCACTTAACTCTAGCCTGTTGCCGCAGCCCACTGTAGCCCCGCCCGCACGAACATCCAAGCTTCCTCACAAGAACAACCGGGGCGGTGGCACAAGCCTCTCAAAGCAAAGACCCGATCGCTAGACAGCTGCCAGTTGTCCTGCGCTCACAGCGATGCTTTCGTAGACCGAGCGCAGTTTGAGGCCGACGATTACCTGAAACAGTCCTGAACCATTACGCGAGCCGGGGTAGTCTGGATTCTTACGCAAGAGTTCAGTCATTTCGCCGTAAGTCTTGGTCGAAACCGAACTGAGATGGTTCTCGATGTAGATGACTTCTTCTAAATTATCGAATTGTCCGTCTAGTTCGAGCACCGAAACTTCTTGGCCGAAGTACTCGTCAGGACCGTAATGCATCCGAATACCGGGGTACGAACAGGTCAACTTCTTCCCACAAGGAATCCAGTCGATGGTGGAACCTTCATCAAACAGATACGTGGGTTGGAAGTGAGAAACGCCCTCGCGCTGAATCAAGCGAACCCGCAGGATTTTGTGGGCCTGATCGAGTTCGGGTAGTAGCTTGGTAGGCAACACCTCAATTACGACATCAGCAAATTTCTTCTGGACGTCGATGTAGGCATCAAAGTCGGGTTTGCGAGCCTGAATGGAACGGAGCACGTCTTCGTAGGTATGACCCCGTTCGGCCATATCTCGCTGGACTTTCCATGCCACTTTAATCTCAGGGCTGATATCCAGGTAAACCTTGAAATCCAGCAGTTCGCGGACGCGCTCGTCAAAAAGTGGGTGTAAGCCTTCTAGAACGATGATGCGGTTTGGCTCGATCAGCTCGGGGGGATCGATCAGTCCCGTCTCGTGGTTGTAGATGGGCTTCATCACGCTCTGACCAGACTTGAGCGCCTTTGCCTGTTCGAACATGAGGTCGAAGTTGTTGGCCCGAGGGTCGAGGGCCGTAATTCCGGTTTCTTTCCTTTGATAGCGGTCGAGTGAATGATAGTCGTCCAAACAAATCGTGGTAATCAGCTCTTCCCCGAACAGATCTCCCAGGCGGCGAAGGAACGTCGATTTTCCGCAGCCCGAGTCTCCGGCAACGCCAATCATCACAACGCGGTCAAAAGTACGGGTCATGTCTGCTCCTGTGGGATGGACAAAAGGCGATCGGGTTCGCCGAAAACTACACTCTGGGACTGAAAATCTGGCTCAACGAAAACTCAATTGCAAAGCGGCGATTGCGCGAGAACGGACAGCCCTAGCTACTCATCGTCACATCAACTCATCGTCTCAACAACTGCCAAATAATGAAACCCACGAGTGCCAGTCAAACTACCCCCGTCTCCATCAAGCTGACTCGCTTCACCAGAAGAAGTCGCCAACAGACAGCTCGCGAATTGTTCATTAAGTTAATATTTGTCATCACAGTTTAACAGACAGCCGTTACATCACGAAGTTAGAAAACGACGAATTTTTCCCAAATTTTTTAGAATGCAACCCGTATGGATCGTCGGTTCCGAGAGGCAAGAAATCCGGTACGATGGTCTCCGGGACTGACTCGACTGCTTACATGCCGAGCGGTACTGTTGTGAATGCTAAGCCCGACGCACGAGGGAGCGATCGCTGCGTGTCACGGTTCGATGTTACGAACCGCAGCTTCCCTAAGTTTGGGAACGAACGAGCACTTCAGCTTGACGTGCGGCGAACACCTGTCAAAGCGCCGGGATCGTCTAGTATTAAACGGACTCAACTGCTGGTTCCACGGGGCTAGCAGGTTCGCTAGAGTCTAGAACTGCGAGTTACGCTGCCAGGAGAACCATTGAGCGATGTGTGCCGCCAAGAAAAACATTCCGGTCAATATCTACAAGCCCAAAAACCCATTTAAGGCCAAGACGCTGGAGAACTATCCCCTCGTCAAAGAGGGCGCTCCAGGAGACACGCGCCACATCGTGCTCGATTTGTCAGAGGGCGATATGACCTACATTGAAGGTCAGAGTTTTGGGGTCGTGCCCCCCGGTACTGATAAAAATGGCAAACCCCACAAACTGCGCCTGTATTCGATTGCCTCCAGTCGCCAAGGTGATGACCGCCACGGGCGCACGGTTTCATTCAGCATCAAGCGCTTAGAGTACAATCACCCCGAAACTGGCGAACTGGTTAAGGGCGTTTGCTCGAACTTCATGTGCGACCTGCAGCCCGGCGACGATGTCATGCTGACCGGGCCAGTCGGTAAGAGCTTTTTGCTGCCTGACGACAATGAAGCCACCATTGTCCTGATTGCTACAGGCACAGGGATTGCCCCATTCCGGGCTTTCTTGATTCGCCTGTTCGAAGAGCGGCAAGACTTCAAAGGTAAGGTGTGGCTCTTTTTTGGCGTACCCACGTCATCCACCATTCTCTATCACGAGGATTTAGAAGACTTCAAGGCGAAGCACGGCGACCAGTTTCGGGTGGACTATGCCGTCAGTCGCGAGCAGAAGACTGACGACGGCCAGAAAATGTACGTACAGAACCGCATGGCTCAGTACACAGACGAGCTCTGGGATTTGTTCCAAAAGCCAAACACCTACACCTATATTTGCGGATTAAAGGGAATGGAAGACGGCATCAATGCCATTATGTCTGGCAAAGCTGAAGCCGACGGCACAACCTGGCCAGAATTCCAACTCGGAATGAGAAATGCCAATCGCTGGCACGAGGAGACATACTAACGCTTCAAGATCGCTTTTCATTCCTACTCGTGCGGCTGGAGGGCGATCGCGATTCAGATACGATGTGAGGGCAGGATTGCGTTAGCGATGCTGCCTTTTTTCATACAGGCGAGCTTCGCGCTGAATCAAACCATCTGATTCGGGGGTGGTGAGTTCGCAGCAATTTGTTGAGTTCGCGATGGTTGGAGCAAAGAGTGCAGTGGAACACGCGCTGGGACTTTTGGGGTTAGGAACGGTCGGTACTGGAGTAGTGCAAATTTTGCAGACTCCGCACCAGCGCCATCCGCTGCTCAAAGATATTAGGTTGAAGCGGGTCGGAGTGCGATCGCCGGACAAACCACGCGACGTAGAGCTCGATTCGAGCTGTGTGACAGCCGATTTAGAAAGTATTGTTACCGACCCTGACATTAACATCGTAGTGGAAGTCATGGGCGGGCTCGAACCGGCTCGAACGCTACTGTTGGAAGCGATTTCACGACGCAAACACGTCGTCACGGCCAACAAGGCTCTCATTGCCCGCCACGGCGAAGAAATCTTTGCCGCTGCAACAGAGGCAGGCGTTTACGTCTTACTGGAAGCTGCGGTAGGTGGTGGAATTCCGGTATTGCAGCCGTTGAAACAATGCTTGGGAGGCAATCGCATCGATCGCGTCACGGGTATTGTTAATGGCACCACTAATTTCATTCTCAGCCAGATGAGCCAAACGCAGGCCAACTTTACTGACGTGTTGGCGATTGCTCAACAGCGCGGCTATGCCGAAGCCGATCCCAGCGCAGATGTTAATGGTGACGATGCAGCTGACAAGATTGCCATTCTGGCCAGCATTGCCTTCAGCGAGCAGGTGGCTCGCGAAGCCGTCTTCTGCGAGGGTATCCGTGCAATTACAGCCGCCGATATTCGCTACGCCACTGAATGGGGCTTTGCGGTCAAACTGCTGGCGATCGCCAACCGGTGTGAAGACAATCCGGCTGAACTCGACGTACGCGTACATCCCACGCTGTTGCCTTTCGACCACCCTTTAGCTGGAGTCAATCAAGTTGATAATGCTGTTCTAGTTGAAGGTGACCCCATTGGAGAAGTGATGTTTTTCGGGCCGGGAGCCGGACGCGGTCCGACCGCAAGTGCCGTCATCTCTGACATTTTGAATGTTGCGGCAGCGCTGAGCACGGGTGTGAAACAGGCTAATCCGCTGCTAAGTTCCCGCTACCCCTGTCCCGCTAATGTCAAAGCGATCGACTCTGTGACGCAGCGCTACTACGCGCGCATTCTCGCATCCGATACCCCAGGAGTAATCGGAGCTTTGGGACATTGTTTTGGCGATTGTGGTGTCAGCTTGGAGTTAGTCATACAAAAGGACCGCACTGCTAATGCCGCTGAGATTGTCGTACTGACCCACGACGTGTTGGAGCACAAATTTCAGCAAGCCCTAACGCTCATTCGCTCTCACCCTGCTATTTCGGAAGTAGCCACGGTTTTGCGCGTTCTGCCGGAAGGAAGGTCAAATTAGTCTTTACATGGAGGTGTGAGGAGAGATTGCACCTGATTTCGCTGTAGACATGCTGCTTACGGAGTCATAAATATCAGTATGATTGCTCTGGTCTATAGATTTCAGGCAATTCGGACAACGCAGGGCGAGGCACATCGAGGCATATCTCAATGGCAAAAGTAATTAGTGCATCCCAAATGTTGCGACTGTATGAGCGGGGCGAGCGCGACTTTCGGGAAGTTGAGTTGAAGAATGTGAATTTAGTGGGAGCCAACTTGATTGGCGTTCAGTTGTTTGGCGCTCAGTTGAGTCAAGCCGATCTGCGTCGCGCCACATTGATGGGAGCCAATCTCAGCAATGCCGAATTAACAGAAACAAAGTTGAGCGAAGCCGGGTTGATCGGCGTGGACCTGAGTCTGGCAACTATGCGCTCAGCGTTGCTGAATATGGCCATGGCGATCGATGCCAATTTAATTGGAGCTGACTTAACGGGGGCCGATCTGAGTGGTGCCAACTTAAGCGGCGCGCGATTAATTCGCGCCAGCATGAACAAAGCTATTTTGATCCGGGCAACCTTGCGTCGAGCCGATATTAGCGGGGCCAACTTGAGTGGCGCGATGCTGTCGCAAGCTAACTTGCGTCGGGCCGATGTGAGCGGAGCCAACATGACAAACG
>JBCBVC010000067.1:0-21800 GCA_039817845.1 Cyanobacteria bacterium J06642_2 | reverse complement strand
TTTGGATAGATATACTCCTGATTGCTTTGCTAACAGTGTTACTTTTTCATGTGACTTACCATTTTTGGCACCATAGAGTTATTCGTTCTATAGTAAAATTCTATATGGAATCTAAGGCAAGAGTTATTGAGGGTCTTGGTGGATACAAATGAATTAAAAGGCGGAGTATGTCTATCAGAAAATCGAGAAGGGAATAGGGACTTATTGTGCAGAAGCCAGTTCAGGAACTTGTCAAGGAGAATATCGTGGGGTGCGCTATATTTTTGTTGCTGCTCGGAGCTATTTCATTAGCAGCAGGAGGAGGGATGCTCTCTGCTGAATATAAAAAACAGGAAAGGGAAGATTTGAGAACAATCTTCTTAAGCCGATCGGGAGCACAGGATTTTCAACTTAGAACTCCAAATATCACACTAGAAGTCAGCAAATCTTCTTATGAACCAATCAAAGTAACTCTTGATATCAAGAGCGTAATGTCTGATAATACGGAAGGCTTAATTGCTCTTGAGCCTAAGCCTAACACCATAGTTTATATTCAAAAGGATAACAGAGACAATTTCAATATTCCGTTTGGTGTTGTTTCTTCTGCGCAGCCTGTAGATATTTTTAAGGAAACTACATCTTCAGCTAGTGGAGGTGCCGATATAGTTCAATATTTTATAAAGCTAAAAGTTGAAATCTTTGTGACTAAAGAGGATCTGCTTTCTGATCGTGAACAATTATCTACTATTGTAGAGGCCGTGAGGAAATTCAAAATAGGCGAACACGAATTTGAAAAAATTACATCTTGAAGCTGCGAGCCCAAACAGGGTGAGATTTTAGACATATTGTTGAAATCAATAGATTAGACAGGCTCCTGTTCTATGAGATTTCATAAGAACTATTTTCCTATATCCGTGACACGCCAATTGAGTTTGAGATTGAGCCAGAAATTCCAGAAGGTGACGAGGCCAATCGCGATCGCATTACTAGCTAAATAATGCAGGCCTAGCCCTCGTGTCAGTAGCTGCAAAACGGCGAGATTGAGAACTAGTCCGAGCGAGCAAATTAGGTTGAACTTGAGCCAGCGCTTGGCAGTTTGGGTGAAACGGTGTTGTTGGCAAGCGCGATCGGCAAACGTCCAGCGATCGTTCAACAGAAAGTTATTGAGAATGGCACATTCTGCGGCCAGAATTTTGCTCGGAGTTAAAGGCCAGCCGAGTAGGGCAGAGTCGTGAAAAGCGAATAGGCAGGCCATGTCCACCAAAACGCCACTGCCGCCCACGATGCCAAATCGCAAGAATCGGCCTACAGGCCACAACGCCAGCCGCAAACGCCAGAGGTGAAACAGATAATCGAAATAATGGCGATACGAGACCTTGCTTTCGCCTTCTTGCCGTTCTTGAAATACGTAACCCACTTCACTAATGCGGGCGATGCGGCCGCGAGCAATAACCTCTAACAAAATTTTGTAGCCGACGGGGTCGAGTGCGGCACCAGCGATCGCCGTCCTCCGTACTAAAAAGTACCCACTCATCGGATCGCTTACCTGACCCAGTACCCCTGGCAAAACGAGCAAGCCTAATAACTGCGCACCTCGCGATACGATCCGGCGAGCCAGACTCCACTCGCTTACCCCCCCGCCTTCCACGTTGCGACTGGCAATGGCTAAATCAGCCCCTGCTCGTACGCGATCGATCAACTCAAGCACGACTTCAGGTGGATGCTGCAAATCTCCATCGATAGCACCCAGAATCTCTCCCCGAGCTTGCAGCCAGCCATCTCGCACCGCCGTCGCCAGGCCTTTATCACGAACGCGACGAATCACCTTCAAACTTGGAATGCTCGCTTGCAACGATTCAGCCAGCTCCCAAGTCCGGTCGGGACTATCGTCATCGACCACGATCAGTTCATACGCATCTGGCAAAGCGCGATCGAGTAGATCGCTGAGAGTTTTGAGTAGATAAGGCAACGACTCGTGTTCGTTGTAAGTCGGAACGACCAATGACAGGACGCACGCCCCATCGCCCACAATTGCCGAAATCATTCGGTTAACAGGTGCTTGCGCCACTCCTCATCCACCATTGCGGACCTTGGGAGCGAGTATACGTACGGAATGCCGCTACGCGCCAGCCCGTTCGCGTTTAGCCAAAGAGTTTGCGGTGAATTTGCCCCCAAGCGAGCCAAGTCGCGATCGCGGTCAGTCCCACCAACCACACCAGTTGAATTGGCCACCAAGTCGGTAATCCCATCGGCCAACGAATCAGGTCGATCGCCCCCGCCAGCGGCAACACCGTCGCGATCCAGTTCAAGGCTGTCGGCAACGTTTCGCGCGGAAAGTAGACGCCACTGAGGGTGAACATGGGAATGAGGAGGAGAAAAACGGGCACGTTGATTTGATCGATCGTCCGCACGATACCAGCCGTGTAGAGTCCCAATGCCCCAAACAGCAAACCACACGCCACGATGACGGGAAACGTTACCACCATGCCCCACCAGGGATAAAGCCCGAACAACACGGTGACAATGCTGGTGACGACTCCAGCGATCGCCCCCCGCGTCATTGCCCACAGCCAATCCCCCATAAAGACATCCGTAAACGTCAGGGGCGCTGTCAGCAATGCTTGCCACGTGCGCTGAAAATTCAGGCGGATGAAACTGCCGTAGGCTCCCTCAAAAAAGCTTTGGAAGAGAACGCCCAAAGCGATCGTTCCGGGTGCGAGGAACTTGAGATAGGGCACGTCTTGCCCCAAGTACGTCAAATCCCCCACGATGGGCGACAGTCCCAGTCCGAAGGCCATCAAGTAGAACAGCGGCTCCGAAATGGGCGGTAAAAAGTTCACTCGCCACGTCGATAGGTAGACGCTGGCATGGCGTCGCCACACGGAATACGCACCCCACACTGAAAAGGGCAATGCTGACTTCGAGGTTTGAGAAGCAAGGGTCAGTTTCACAGCATCGTCCCCGTCAAGCGCAAGAACACGTCTTCCAAGTTGGCTTTGCGATGAGCAAATCGGGTCGGATGCAGTTTCTCGATCGCCTGACAAAACTCGTCCCCCTCGCGATCGGGCACCACCACCACGAATCCCGTCCCAAACCCACGCCACCACACCCCGGCTCGTTGCGCCAAATCGCGCACGGTGAATTCTTCCAACCCTTCCACTTCCACTACGTCTTTGCCGATGGTGCGCTCGATGAGCTCGGAAGGGCGACCACGATCGACAATGCAGCCCGCTTGCATGAGAAGGAGGCGATCGCATAGCCGCTCCGCTTCGTCCATGTAGTGGGTGGTGAGGACGATGCCGCATCCCGACTGTTTGAGTTGTGTCACCAACTTCCAAAAATCTTGCCGCGCGTCAGGATCGAGTCCCGTTGTTGGTTCGTCCAAAAAGACAATTTTGGGATGATTGCACAGCGCCCGTGCCAATACCAGTCGCCGCTTCAAACCTCCAGAAAGCGCTTCTACATGGCTATCTTTGCGATTGCTTAACCCCACTTGTTCTAACAACGTGTTGATGCGATCGCGCGCTGCTTTCCCGGTCATTCCGTAATGTCGTGCGAAGCAAGCCAAATTATTCCAAACGTCAAAGTCAGGGTCGAGATTGTCATCTTGAGGGACAACGCCCATGTGCGATCGCGCCTGTCTCCCCTGTGCTTGTAAGTCCCACTCTCCCAATCGAACGGAACCTTGGGAAGGAATCACCGCGCCGTAGAGCATCCCCACTGTCGTGCTTTTCCCCGCCCCATTGGGCCCCAGCAGCCCCAACACTTGGCCGGGAGTGACGGTTAAATCGACTCCGCGCACCACTTCAGTGCCAGCGTAGGTCTTGTGCAAGTTGTGGGCGACAAGCTGCATGGCGATCGCCAGAATGCAACTTCACCAGTATGGACGGTCGAGATGGGAATGTCAGGGTGCGATCGCGCCTTCGGCGTACCTCTGTGAAATCAATCAAGTCTTGGGCCGATTGGGAGATTCGTTTGGTTTGAGGCTTCTCAACAAACTGACGGTAACAGGCTTTGCACCTGAAATTTTGCTTGCCGCTATGGATACGACCGTTTTTGACAACGCCCTCGGAGCCACAGCTCGGACAAGTCGGCTTCACAATCACAAGCCTGCGGTAGTGAACAGATCTCCATCCTTACACTCGCTGGACTACCCGTTAATTTAGGTCGGACACTTTAACAATCAATAAGTCTTAATTCTCATTCATAGCTGCAGTTTCTGGCATAACGCTTCAATTTATTGCTGCTTTCACTACATATAGTCCTTACCGGTTTACTCTGGGAACAATTAGAGAGCGGGGGAGAAGCTCCGTAATTGAGTAACATACCCGAGCCAGAGTAGTCCCCCTCATCAAGCACCTCGGTCATGAGCGGAAACAGATACAGACTTGGCATTTTAGCCACGATGGTTCTTGCTATTGTCGTGCCAATTACTGCTTCGGTTAGCATTACGGGATGGTTGAATATACGGAATAGTCGTAAAGCTGTTGAAGATTTAGCGAATCAACTTCTTGTTGAAGTGAGCGATCGGGTCGAACAGAAATTAGAGACTCATTTGGAAGTTCCACATTTAATTAATGAAATTACCGTCAATGCTTTTGAGTATGAGTTGTTAAACATTGACGAACCTAAGACAATCGAGCGATTTTTCCTCAAGCAAGTCCAGATTTTCGAACAGGTAAGCTATATCTATATGGGTAGCGCAGGTGGAGGATTAATCTCCCCTGGACGTAGGCTGGACGGTACTTATGCGATCGAAGTTACCTCCGAGTTTGGCTCTCCTGGTACGTATATCATTTATGCCGCAGATTCAAAAGGCGATCGCGGAGAACAGCTCGATAGCTTTCCAGACTATGATGCGCGCGTGCGACCCTGGTTTAAAGTTGCGCTAGAACGTCAGGGTATTGCTTGGGGCGAACCTTATACCTATTTCGGGCAGGGAGGCATTGCGCTACCCGCTGTTCGACCTCTTTTCGATGACGATGGCGAGTTGCTAGGCGTACTTGCTGCAGACCTACTGTTAGATGCCTTCAGTCGTTTTCTCACCACCATTGAAATTGGTCAAAACGGACAGGTTTTTGTCATCGAGCGGTCGGGTTTGCTAATGGCAACGTCCACAGGAGAAGCCGTTTCTGTTACGACAGATGAAGGTTCCGAGCGCAGGGTCAAAGCAATAGAGAGCGATAATTCGCTCACGCGCAGTGTCAGCCAATTCCTCCTCGCTAATACAGATGACATGGAGGCGATCTCGAATCCGACTGCTTTTCGGTTGAACGCCGATAACCAGCAGCAGTTCGTTCAAGTGACTCCCTGGCGAGACGAATACGGCCTCGATTGGTTGATTGTTATTGCAGTCCCCGAAACTGATTTTATGGCTGAGGTGAATGCCAATCAGCGCAATACTGTTCTCTTGACTGTTTTTGCCCTCGTGGGAGCAACTTTAATGGGAGTGGGGCTTTCTCGATGGATTACAGTGCCCATCGTTCAGCTCAGCCACTCAGCGGAGGCCATGACCCGAGGCGATCTCGACCAAACCGTCAGAGTAACAGGAGTTGGGGAAGTTCACGTTCTGGCGGCAGCTTTCAACCAAATGAGCCAGACCGTCAACGAGGCTTTTGCCAAGTTGGCGAAGGTCAATCAAGAATTAGAACGGCGAGTTGAAGAACGCACGGCCGATCTAAAAGAAGCTAGAGATATTGCTACAGCTGCGAATCAGGCAAAAAGTGAGTTTTTAGCAACCATGAGCCACGAAATTCGCACGCCCATGAATGCCATCATTGGTATGACTGGACTGTTGTTGGACGAACCGCTAACGCCAGCCCAAAAAGACTATACCGAAACTATTCAAACTGGTAGCGAAACCCTGCTAGCAATCGTGAATGACATTTTGGATTTCTCCAAGATCGAAGCTAGGCGTCTGGAACTAGAGCAGCAACCATTCAATTTGTGTCGGTGTATTGAAGATGCGCTCAATTGTGTTGCTCCCCAGGCTGCAGCTAAGCAACTCGAACTGGTTAGCGAGATTGCTCCTCAAACGCCCCCAATTGTTGTGGGAGATGCCGTTCGCGTTCGGCAAATTCTAGTCAATTTATTGGCGAATGCCGTTAAGTTTACACGTCGAGGCAAGGTTGAGCTATCGGTCTCAGCTCGTCAATTGGATGTGGCAGAACGTTGGGAATTGCATTTTGATGTGACAGATACCGGCATTGGCATTCCTGACGATCGCATGGAACGACTGTTTAAACCCTTCAGTCAAGTCGATGCTTCAATGACTCGGGAATATGGCGGCACTGGTTTAGGATTAGCCATTTGCTATCAACTCACGACGGCAATGGGTGGGCAGATCGGCGTAAGAAGTAAAGTCAATCAGGGGTCTACATTTTTCTTTACAGTGCCCGTTCAGCTGGTGTCAGATGCTTGTCCCAAAGAGTTTGAAAAAGCTTCAAAGGCTAACTCGTCAACCGCCTCAGAGTATTCGTCTGCTCCTCCCACCTTCGAGCGATCGCTAGCAGAACGACTGCCCTGCAAAATTTTGCTAGCAGAAGATGTCCCCGTGAATCAAAAAGTTATCCTCAAAATTTTACAGCGTTTGGGGTATGTCGCTGATGTCGCTAATAACGGTCGTGAAGTCCTGGAAGCCATACAACATCAACACTACGATGTCATTCTGATGGACGTGCAAATGCCTAAACTTGACGGCTTAGAGACGGCTCGTATTATTCGCACTAAGACGGCGAAGGACAACGTACCGTGGATTATTGCCTTGACAGCCAACGCAACTCCGGGAGATCGCGAAAACTGCCTCGATGCGGGCATGAATGACTTCATCAGCAAACCCCTTCGCGTCGAACAACTGATTGGGGTTCTCGAGAACGCGGTCGTGACTCGAATGTGAGTTTATGGCAGCCAGGGGTACTGTCGAAAATCTGGAGATCGCTTCTCTAAAAAGGCCTGCTTGCCCTCGCTACCCTCTTCGGTGGTGTAGTAGAGCAAGGTAGCGTTTCCGGCTAATTCTTGCAGTCCAGCTTGGCCGTCACAATCAGCGTTAAAGGCAGCTTTTAGGCAGCGAATGGCCAAGGGGCTGTTGGCGAGAATTTCACGGGCCCATTGGATACCCTCAGCTTCGAGACGCTCCACAGGGACGACGCAGTTAACCAACCCCATCTCCAAGGCTTGCTGCGCGTCGTACTGACGGCAGAGATACCAGATTTCGCGAGCTTTCTTTTGTCCGACAATGCGAGCCAAGTAACTGGCACCAAAACCGCCATCAAAGCTTCCTACTTTGGGGCCAGTTTGTCCGAAGATGGCGTTGTCTGCTGCAATGGTCAAGTCACACAACACGTGGAGGACGTGACCGCCGCCGATCGCGTATCCAGCGACGAGAGCGATCGTCACTTTGGGGATGGAGCGAATCAGGCGTTGGAGGTCGAGGACGTTGAGCCGAGGCACGCCGGCATCGTCGAGGTAACCGGCTTTGCCGCGGACGCTCTGGTCGCCCCCTGCACAAAAAGCATATTTGCCATCGGTGTGTGGCCCTGCGCCTGTCAAAAAAATCACGCCAATGCGCGGGTCTTCGCGAGCGTCACAGAAAGCGTCGTACATCTCGAAGACGGTTTTAGGGCGAAAGGCATTGCGCTTATGAGGGCGATTGATGGTGACTTTGGCAATGCCGTCAGCTTTGCAATAAAGGATGTCTTCGTAAGCTTTACCAGGTTGCCAAGTCACGTCTATCAAAACACTCGCGCGATCGCCCTCGCGCCCGAAACAGAGCCTCAAAATTGTAGCCTGAAGCCTCGAACGCTCAGGAACTGGATACGAGTTCTATAGCAGCGGTCAAGCTGCTTAGGACGTTTTAGCTGCCCAGAACCCAGGCGCAGTTAAGGCCTCTGTGTCCTAACTAAAACGTCAAGAGCAATAGGATCCTCGTAGCTCGTTCAAACCCAACCCAGTTCTCTCATCGACCAATGAGCATTCCACACTTTGATGAGTCGTGCGACTTTGTTGTCTTCATTCATCGTCACCACGTAGACGTAATGCGAGTAAGTTTCCTTGTAGGTGGGCGGCACGGGCCCACCTTCGCCCAGATGTTTGGCGTGATAAGTTGCAAAAAACATGGCCGTGCGAGTGGTTTCGTCGTAGCACGACGCGTGCAAATCGTACGTCGCGCCTGGAGACGTGACGGTACCAACGCCGCGCATCCAATCGCAATAGGCTGCTACAGTCGTTACTCCCACCAGCGGGTCGCTCTGGGCTGCGAATGATGCACCTTCAGCTACATATTCCTGACAGCCAGCCCAGCCCAACGGTGCCTCACACGCCTCGAAAAATTTCCTCGCATTTTCAAAGGCGATTGGGGATGATTCGCGGTGCATCAATCAACAATTATCCTATCGAAGGTTATGACATATCGCATTCGAGTACTTCAGGCAAGTTTTGGAGTGCTGAGATACGCCGCGCAACTGTACGATCGCGAAATCTTGGCAGATTTAAGGACGCGAATGAAACATATTTTACACCCTGTCAGAGGAAAACAACTTCGAATTTTGCGGTCTCTGAATCAGTACGACAATACAGTCCATACGGTCCATTCTGAGGCATTTCTTCTCGCCTTGAAGAGCATTAATCCCGCCAACACATGGCGATCGCCAGATCGCCAAAAATGCCATATCTATGTTTGAGCCAAGTTAATCTCAAAATTTGTGAATTACGGCGGTAACTACACCCCATACTTCAAAATCTGCGAGTTCGCTTACTTCTAAGGCAGGATAGTCAGGGTTCTCCGGTATGAGATGTAGGCGATCGCGGTTCAGGCTCAACCGTTTGACTGTTAGTTCGCCGTCCAATATCGCGATGACGATCTTGCCATCGCTGGGTTCGAGGGCGCGATCGACCACAAGCAAATCGCCAGGATTGATTCCTGCCCCGAGCATCGAATCTCCCGTGACCCGGACGAAAAAGGTAGCGATGGGATGTTCGGAAAGATGTCGATTGAGATCGAGTTTGCCTTCGATGTAGCTTTCTCCCTGAGTTGGAAACCCTGCCTGAACGGGGCAAGTCAGTAGTGGAAAAGCTCGCTCGACAGATCTGTCCGGCCGATAAATCTCCGCGACCGTGGTAGTGGTAATTCCAGAAAGCATGACTGACACCCGTCGTGTTGCTGTCAGAGTACCATTTGGGACATGCGACCGTAGTGCGCACAGCACGGGTACCGCCAGTCCGCTTTAACACGAGCGCTAGTGAAGCTGCTTAACTCTAATTGCGATACTCTGCGGCATCTTCGAGCATGGCTCCGGTCTGGAAGTCTGCTAGAGATGCATAGGACGTCATCAGAGGAAATCCCTCAATCTCGACCCGACCTGTCCAGGTGAGATGAATGCATGCCAGCAGTGGCCCACCGTCGATCTCGAACAGAACTTCATCGCGATCGCGGCGGCGAGCCAGTGCAGTCAATGCCTTGCCATAAAGCGGATGTCCAGACGGAATTTCTTTGCACGCTTCTCGTTCCAGACTTCTCTGAGCGATTGTGGCGTCGCGTTCAATGAGTTCCCACGGTTCGATAAACATGAGTTTGTTGAGGATGACGCCTGCCAAATTGAGATAGCGAATTCGAGTTTAAACGTACGGCTCGCTTGCGCTGAGACGAAGCTGAGTGACGCGTGAGCGATCGCTTCTGCAACCCTTATTCTCTACTAGCAACCTGCCCAGACCAACCTCAGACCCAACCCGTTTACTAAAGGACATAGAGAACAGCAGTTCACTTCTCTTGTTTCCAACTTCGGAGGTCTGACATCATGACACGCATCAATTCAGGTTTGCTGCTTTCCGCTCTCGCTCTCGGCACCGCTGCCATTTTCGGTTCCGCTCCGGCTGAAGCTCGTCCCGCCATCGTCGAGCGCTTGGCTGAAATCAACGCTCGCGGTACTGAAAAAGATCGTGACCGTCTCGCTTTCAACTCTCGCATTGCCGTCAACGCCACCGAACGGCCTGAACCGGTTTGGACAGCCTCCGGTGACGGTTTCAGTGTTGTAGGTGATGAAGTAGGCGGTCGTCCGGCAATCGTCGTGCGCTTGGCTGAGCTGAACGCACGCGGTACGGAGAAAGACCACGGCGGTTTGGCTTTCAATAACCGCACGCTACGGTAACTCTTCTTAGGAATACAGAGTTATTGCCAGTCACGTGTATGAAACAACAAGGAGTTCTTCAGCGATTTCAACTGCGGACTCCTTACTCGGACAGGCGATCGCTCGGACAGGTGGCCTCTAGCACGGGCAGTTGAGAGGCGTCTCAGCTGCCCTTTTTCACTTTGACGAGATCGACCGCAAGTATTCGATCGATCGACGTTGAAGTTGTGTTTGGCTGGGCTGAAATATTTGGAGCCAGCAATTTGAGATCTTCTAAATAATGGGAGAGTGAACCGTAACCAATTTCGTGCCGTCGGGAAACGTCGCTTCCACTTGAACTTCATGAATCATTTCTGGAATGCCCGCCATCACGTCATCACGGGAGAGCAGTGTGGTGCCATAACTCATTAAATCGGAGACCGTACGCCCCTCACGAGCCCCTTCCAAAATGGCTGCGGTAATGTAGGCAACGGACTCGGGATAGTTGAGTTTGAGGCCCCTATCCTTGCGACGTTCGGCGAGGAGTGCGGCGGTAAAAATGAGCAGTTTGTCTTTTTCTTGCGGAGTCAATTGCATAAGGAGCTACCGAGAGAGTTGACAGAAACTAGAGCCACACGCGGGGCACGTCGGGCATTGTACCGCGCTCGATGAATCGAAGCTGCCGCCAAATCGCACTGAAGCATTGCCGCGCCAATTGACTGGAAGGGCCGCGATATCGGCATACTACCCCGTTAAGGTTGCGGGTCAGTCCCACGTGGTGAGCTGGAATTGGGGTTGACGCGATCGCTGCCCTTAGGCCGAACATTTCCTCGTCAGTCAATGTCCGACCCACCAGCGCCAATGTCCCCAGCACCGGGTATCCGGCCAGTGCGTGAGGACTGAACGTCATGGCAGTTCCTCCAGCGATCGCCTGTCGGTCAATCCAAACAGGTTCGCCCGCTCGCCACACTTCAATTTGCGATCGCCACTGTCCGTGCATAAATTGCTCGCCTCGGGCGCTGCGGCCCAACCGCACGATGTCCCACAATAAAATGCGGGCTCCTGCGTCGAGGTCGACGCGAACTTGTTGTGCGTACTTAGCTCCGTCAAAAACAATCGCGTCTTGAGGCAACCATTCCAACCAGGCATTTTCATCTACGCAGATTCGAACGGTTTGGCTGGAGGTCGCTCCTGTGGAGCGATATATCTTGCTTGCGGCCGGAGTCGTCAACAAAACTCGGCTGTGGGGATGTAGGTGAATGGACTGGTCGAGGCGATCTCCCCCCACCATGCCACCTGCGGTATGGACGAGCGTGGCGTAACACATCTCCGGCCCTTCCGGGTAATGCGATCGCTGAATTTTGAGAGGAGCAAGCGCGCGTGCGTGCGTCAAAGCGGTGCGATCGCCGTCACGAGCAAATTCCAACTCGGCCCGACCTTGCCACGCGGCAGAGCGAGCGAGTGATTCAGAAAGAGGCACAGAAGCAACCATCGCGATCGTCAGATGACACTGTCAAATTCATTCTGCGTCGAGACCGTAGAGCCTCAACGCCAGATCGACCGAGCCGCATCATTTGCATTGAAATTTGTACTCATTCGGTTATCCACCCTATCGATTTCTGCCTCAATTCCAATAGATTATTAATAATTGTTAAATTCACTTGCCTTCGCGCGCTCCTAGCATTCTCAAACCTGTTTCAGCTCTACTGCGCGGGTCGTAAACCGGAGTTCCGAGCGCGACACCCAAGCTGGCTTTCAGGTGCTGTATTCCGTCTGGCTTAGGAGACGTGAGTGGAAGACTTTACGCAGGCATTGGGGGAGTATCCGTGTTCGAAAATTTTACTGACAAGGCCGAAGTGGCCTTGGATATTGCTCAGTTAGAAGCCAGAAGTTTGGGCCAGAATTATGTAGGCTCGGAGCTACTTCTGCTCGGCCTGATTGCACAGGGGCAAACTTTGCCCGCCAAGCTAATCCAAGAGACAGGGCTGACACTCCGAGCTGTTCAGGAAGAGGTCGAACGCGTCTTAGGAAAGGGGACGGGAGCGACCTCAAATGACATTCCGATGACGCCCAGAGTCAAGCGCATTATCGAACAGGCCTTACGAGATACAAGACATTGGGGGCACGATAGCGTCGGCCCCGAGCATCTTTTTCTCGCGCTTCTGGCTGACAAAGACGGAGCAGCAGTTAAGGTTCTGAGTAACTTAAACGTTGACACTGAGGCAATGTGTCAACAAGTGTTCGACCTGTTGAGCGCACAGGTCGCCGTCCCTGCGGGGAACCGAAATGGTCAGAAGGACTCAGCCGCTAATGCCGGAGCTTTGGCCGCTTTCGCGACTGACCTGACGCGCCGCGCCGCTGACGGTAACATCGATCCGGTTGTCGGTCGCGAAAGTGAGGTCGAACGCGTCATTCAAATTCTGGGACGGCGAAGCAAGAACAATCCGGTGTTAGTCGGTGCGCCAGGCGTAGGAAAAACTGCGATCGCCGAAGGACTCGCCCAGCGCATTATCGATGGAAATGTGCCGGAGTTTCTGGTCGACAAGTCCGTTATGAGTTTGGATGTCGGTTCATTGGTGGCTGGTACGCAGTTCCGAGGAGCTTTTGAGGAACGTCTCCAGCAAGTCGTAGCTGAAGTCCAGAAAGCTGGCAACGTCATCCTCGTGATTGATGAAATTCACACGCTGGTCGGTGCCGGAGCGCTAGACGGCGGTATGGATGCTGCAAATATGCTCAAGCCCGCTCTGGCTAGGGGCGAACTGCAATGCGTTGGCGCTACCACTCTGGACGAATATCGCAAGTACATCGAAAAAGATGCTGCTCTAGAGCGTCGCTTCCAGCCCGTCACGGTTGACGAGCCCAGCGTGGCAGAAACGGTTGAGATCTTGCGGGGTATTCGGGGGCGCTACGAACAGCACCATTGCCTTACTATCAGTGACGCTGCCCTGCAAGCTGCCGCGACACTTTCGGATCGCTACATCAGCGATCGCTTCCTGCCAGATAAAGCGATCGACCTGATTGATGAAGCCGGATCGCGAGTACGCTTGCGCCACAGCAAAGCATCTACGTCTCGTGACTACGAGCAGGAGCTGCGTCAAATTGCCGACGAGAAGTCAGAGGCTGTGAAGATGCAAGACTTCGAGACAGCAGGTCAGCTGCGCGATCGCGAGATGGATATCGAGCTGCAATTGCAACAGGCTCAAGCGGGCGAGGTCGATGCGCAGGTTGTGGTCGAGGCTGAGGACATCGCTCAGATTGTTTCTAGCTGGAATGGCGTGCCAGTCAACCAGCTCACAGCGTCGGAATCGGCAATGCTGTTGAAGTTGGAGGAGACACTGCACGAGCGACTCATCGGTCAAGAAGACGCAGTTAAAGCCGTATCCCGTGCCATCCGGCGCGCTCGGGTAGGCTTGCGCAATCCCAATCGGCCTATCGCCAGTTTTATCTTTTGCGGTCCGACCGGGGTGGGTAAAACCGAGCTGACAAAGGCTCTGGCTGCCAGCGTCTTTGGCTCGGAAGATGCCATGGTGCGCCTGGACATGTCCGAGTACATGGAATCACAGTCAGTGTCCAAATTGATCGGCTCGCCTCCCGGCTACGTCGGCTATGGCGAAGGCGGTCAGTTAACTGAAGCGGTACGCCGCAAACCCTACACACTGCTGCTCTTAGATGAAATTGAGAAAGCACATCCCGACGTATTCAATCTGCTGCTGCAACTGTTGGAAGACGGCCGGTTGACTGATTCTCAGGGTCGAGTTGTGGATTTCAAGAATACGCTCGTCGTCATGACTTCTAATTTGGGAGCGAGGGCGATTGAGAAAAAGGGCGAAGGCATGGGCTTCGCGATCGCAGACGTAGATGAGGCTAAGGCCCAGTACGAACGCACGGACGCTCTGGTGAAAGAAGCATTGCAACAGTCCTTCCGGCCCGAGTTTATCAATCGACTTGACGACATTATCGTGTTTCGACAGCTCGACCGGGATGAGGTGAAGCAAATTGCTGGCCTGCTGCTGCGCGATGTTTCCAGTCGCCTTACGGAACGCGGGATTTCGTTAGAAGTGACCGATGCTTTCAAAGAACGGTTGATTGCGGAAGGCTACGACCCGAACTATGGCGCGCGTCCTCTTAGACGGGCGATCTCGCGACTGGTGGAAGACGTCCTGGCAGAGGCCATCCTGTCAGAACAGATCGAGTCTGGCGATACGGCCATTCTGGATGTTGACGATGAAGCGCAGGTGCGAGTTTTACCCAGGCGAGTTCCTGCTCTTGTTGGGGCTCCCCAACACTAATTCCCAAGCTGAGGTTGGCACGTAGCTTAATTTTGCCGTGCCGACCTCAACTCGGACTTGTGAATGTGGGCAATATGCTCAACGCGTCCTGCGTTGAGGCGGCATCTTTGTGAGAGATAGGGTGATGAATCAGCTCATTTCTAGTCAACTGATTTCCAGTGCAGCCATCACGTTCGTGGCTCTGTTTCCGATCGCCAATCCCATTGGGGTCATTCCCACCTTTTATAGTTTGACGGGTGAAGAAACTCCTCGTCGTCGCTTTCGCCAAGCGCGGCAAATTGCCGTCAATGTCATCGTCGTCCTCGCCATTTTTCTGGTTGCAGGGCGGTTGATTCTCGATCTGCTCGGTCTCTCGCTGGGTGTATTGCAAATTACGGGCGGTTTACTCGTCGCACACACGGCCTGGGCGATCGTAACGGCACAACCATCCTTGCTATCTCCGGGTGCGGATTCCGGCAAAGGAAAAGACTTCACGCTCATACCGATGGCTTTCCCCATCATTAGTGGCCCTGGTGCTATTGGCATGGTCGTTGGCTTGATTGCCAAAGACCCCCAGCCCATCAAATATGCTGGCAGCTTGCTCGGGATTGCCGGAATTGGCGCGCTCGTCTATATCTGTCTGGCCCTCGGCGAGCCACTGCTGCGCTTACTCGGTCGAAGCGGCGTAGATGCCTTCACCCGGATGCTCGGATTTTTCATCCTGGCGATCGCTATCCAGCTCACGATCGACGGCACATTGTCTGTTCTCCAAGAGTTTCCCCTTGCCGAGCTGTCAATCTTTCCTGCCTCTGCCCATTAGCCATCAACCCATCTCGAAACGACCCATCCACACTCATTGCCACGGAGCTTATCAATCGTGACCCAACCTATCGATATCAATCCCTCCTCCAGTCAATCTCCAGAACTGGACATGGCCTATTTGCAAACCCTCATCCGGCAGCAAGCCGAGCGTTCTCCTCTCTACGAGAATGCGGCCATTATCGGATGCGGGTACGTAGGTATGACTTTGGCTGAGTATTGGCAACAGAGAGGACATGTCGTCACCGGAACGACCACCAGCGATCGTCGCATCCCACAACTCCGAGCCGTGACTTCGCGAGCTGTTGTGGCTGCTGGCAATGATTTCGATGCCATGCGATCGCTAGTGCAAGACCAAGACACAGTTGTCGTGTGCGTTGCCCCAACAGGTGTTCAAGCTGTTGACGCTGGTGTCTACTCCAGAACGTACATCGAGACAGCCGAAACGTTGACTCGAGCCTTGAGTCAATCATCCAGAGTCAAACAGCTCGTCTACCTCAGCAGCTGTTCCGTCTACGGAGATCGCCGAGGTGACTGGGTTGATGAAAGCACACGACCAACTTTTTCTGAAGGGCGCAGTCGCATTTTGCAAGAAGCAGAAGATATTTTGCTGCAAGCCACTAATGATTCCTACCGAACCTGCATTCTTCGACTCGGCGGAATTTACGGGCCGGGCCGGGAATTGGTAAGGATGTTTGCGGGGCTTGCGGGGCAAACATTACCTGGCAAAGGCGATCGCGTCACGAATTGGATTCATCTCGACGACATCGTCGGGGCAATCGAGTTTGCCCGAGCCCACCAACTCCAGGGCATTTACAACCTAGTTGATGATGGCAAGCTGCCTCTACGCCAGCTAGTTGAGCTGGTTTGCGATCGCTATGGTTTACCTAACGCTCGGTGGGATGTATCGAGAGCAGCATCAACTCGTCGCAGTAGCTTGCGAGTCAGTAACCAGAAACTCAAGGATGCCGGTTTTCATTTCGTACATCCTCAAATACTTGCTTGAAGATGTCCACAAACGATACAGAGCGCTAGAAGAAAAGTGCTATTCTCTCTACGCGCTCCGTATCATCTGTCAACAAGTTGCAAAGTGGGCTTCGGGATCGCTCGCTTCTGATTCAGAGCTCCGAGCGCTTCAGTGTCCGAACATCCAGGGCCTGCCAGCGGTTTTGACAGTATTGCGAGGTTTTGTGGGTTCGCGATCGCCCGATTTCACCAATTTCGGTTCTCCAGCACTCACCCGCTTCACGTTGGACAGTCCGGCAGACAGAATTGTAGGTGGAGAAAAAAGGCGCTGCGCGGGTTCGTGGCAGGTCTCGCAGTTTAGGGGCTTTTGGTAGTCAGAGAGCGATCGCCACGCATCGAATTGACCGCAGCGATCGCATTTGTATTCGTACAGTGGCAATGAATGAACCTCCAGGAACGCAGGTTGTCAACACACTTCATCATCAAGTGGGCAAGATGCTCTTGTCGAAGATCTCAGTCGGCAAAGCCAACGTACAACAAGCGTTGGGAATATCGACGATACCGCTGACGCGACCTTCCACTGGAGCGCAGCTCAGCAACAGATAAGCCTGCTCGCCCGTGAAGCCAAATTTCTTCAGATATTCGACTGCATTCAAACAGGCCCGACGATATGAGACGTGCGCGTCCAAGTAGTACTGTTGGCCGGTGAACTCGTCAACGGAGATCCCTTCAAACACTAGGTACTCGGAGTAGCGAGGCTCGACGGGGCCGGGTTTGAAGATGGGATTGACCATGCCATATTTTTCGACCCCACCTTTGATGATGTCGACGTGCAGGTCGATGTAGCCGGACATCTCGATCGCGCCGCAAAAGGAAATTTCACCATCCCCTTGCGAGAAGTGGATGTCTCCCATCGACAGCTTGGCACCGTCAACATAGACAGGGAAGTAAATCCGGGAACCGCGTGACAAATTCTTGATATCACAATTGCCGCCGTGTTCGCGAGGCGGAACGGTACGCGCAGCTTCAGCCGCAACGCGATCGAACTCAGCCCCAGTCAGCTTGCCTAACACAGCATTTTGGGGATTGGGCAAAGCCGCCATCGGTGGGATTTCTGGTTTCCATGGCAAAGCCGCCGCATTCCCCGCATCGACGAGTGCTTTCTCACGCTTATTCCACGTATTCAACAGCTCCTGTGAAGGCGCACAGCCAATTAAGCCAGGATGGGTGATGCCAGCAAACCGCACGCCAGGGATGTGACGAGAAGAGGTATAAATGCCTTGCAGATCCCAAATAGCTTTCGCCGCTGCGGGGAAATGATCGGTAAGGAACCCGCCACCGTTTTCGCGGGAAAAGATACCTGTAAAGCCCCACTCGTCGCCAGGAAGTGCGCCGATATCGAGCAGGTCGACGACCAAAATATCACCCGGCTCAGCCCCATTTACGTGGATGGGACCACTCAAGACGTGAACGACGGTGAGATCGACATCGCGAATGTCATCCGGGCTGTCGTTATCGCCAATCTGCCCGTCGGTCCAGTCTTTACATTCAATCCGAAAAACGTCGCCAGGATTGACTGAAACTACAGCAGGAATATCAGGATGCCAGCGATTATGTCCGGGCACTTCCTGCTCGGACATTGGCTTAGTCAAATCAACTTTGAAAAGTGTCTCAGGCATGCCTTTGCTCCCCAGGCTCAACGTTCACTCGAAACAACTCAACACCATCAACAAACGAGTATAAAAAGCTCGTCTAAACTGCCGAACAACTATATGTTCTTAAAAGAAAATTGACCTCAAAATCCTCTCTTGATGCATGCGACTAGCGCAAAACTTTTTAACGAAGTCACATAGCTAGGCAGTATGTGGGGCTTAACTCTACAGATTTGTATTAAGAGCTACGCTTTTTGGTCTCTTGTCATAGAATCTACAAATCTATGCACTCAGTTATTAAATATCGACTCAATTTGAGTCCAGATGCACGTGCAAGGTCTCCGCAATCCCTAGACTTCACTAGAAATAAGTCCGAACCTCCGGTTGGGTCAGAGTAAAAAGACAATACAAGACACAAAGATGCTGAGATCTGGGGGACGTACTGATACCTGAATGACTAAGTTGCGCTTGCGCTGTTTGGCAAAACGAGACAAGGAGCTGAGAGATATCTCGGTTTTGTATCTACGGATACATTTTGTTTTCTCAGTCCAGATTAACTTCACCTATCAGGTAATAAAATGCTACTTCAGTGCGACTGAGTATACTTTTGCAGGTTCTGTTCTCAGTATGGAGCTTTTTCTTTATTACGGCAGAGAGAGCTCATTGCATAAGTGATGAATAGATACGAGTTCGCGTTTTTAAGTGGCATCTTAGTTCCTTGCTGGTATGTCGAAAAATTTAGATTGTGGCCTCGTAGGGTGAACTTCTCCGCTGGAGATTGGCTCGTCTGAGGGGTTGCCAGCAATTTTTACATTTATTGTTTGGTAATGTTGTTCTGGTTTTGGTAATCTAACCGGAACATTCGTTTCAAAACTGCAGTCAAAGTGTTCTACCTGATTTAGGAGATGGAAAGGTGCCTACAAATTTCAGTCGTCGTCAGTTCTTGAAAGCGGGGGCCGCTGTAACGGCAGGTACTGCTGCAGGTATCATTGGCCCGCAAATCATTATTAAGAAAGCGGTACCTGCCTATGCTCAAGGGGAAACAGTTACGGTTGGGATCTTGCACTCGCTGAGCGGCACGATGGCAATCAGTGAAGTGTCAATTAAAGATGTTTGCGTGATGGCGATCGAGGAAATCAACGCTGCTGGTGGCGTCCTCGGTAAGCAAATCGAATATGTCATTGAAGACGGTGCTTCGGACTGGCCGACGTTTGCGGAGAAAGCCCAAAAGCTGATCGAGGTTGATAAGGCAGCCACGATCTTTGGCTGTTGGACTTCAGCCAGTCGTAAAGCCGTATTGCCTGTTTTCGAACGCTTGAATCATTTACTTTGGTATCCGGTGCAGTACGAAGGAAATGAGTGTTCGAAGAATATTCTCTACACACCTGCTGTGCCTAATCAGCAAACAAAGCCTGCTTTACGCTACATGGTTGAAAAGCTGGGCGTGAAGAAAATTTATCTAGAAGCTTCCGACTACGTTTACCCGCGTACGGCGAACCAGATTGCTAAAGCTCAAATTAAAGAGCTTCAGGGCGAAGGGTTTGACATCGAACTTGCCGGTGAGAACTATCAGCCGCTGGGCGCTCAAGATTATGCCACTGCTGTATCCAAGATTGTGGCCTCTGGTGCAGATGGCGTGCTGAACACCATTAACGGTGACAGTAACGTTGGCTTCTTCAAGCAATACACCGCTCAGGGCCTCAACACCGAAATCTGTCCGGTGATGTCATCGAGCTTGTCGGAAGATGACGTGCGCGGCATTGGTGCTGAGAACGTCGTCGGTCAGTATGCGGTGTGGAACTACTTCCAATCGCAGGATCGTCCCCAAAATGCCGCATTCGTTAAGGCATTCAAAGATAAGTTTGGCCAAGATCGCGTTACGGGCGACCCGATTGAAAAGGGTTACGTAGGCGTGAATATGTGGAAGCTGGCTTGTGAGAAAGCCGGAACTTTCGACATTGAGGAAGTGCTGAAGGCCGTAATCGGAGTTTCCTTCGATGCTCCTGGCGGTACCCACACGATGATGCCCAATCACCACACCACCAAGCCAGTGCTTGTCGGTCAGCATCGGGCAGACGGGCAATTCGACATTCTCGAAGAGCTGGGAACAGTCGAGCCGAAGACCTGGGATCCGCTGATTGCAGGTAGTAAAACCTGTGATTGGGTGCAGTATCCCGATGTCGGTACAGTTGAGGCGTAATTTATCGGGCAGAATCCCAGTTTAGAAACTTCCCGGCCTGAAGCATCAAGAGGGTGTCACATTTCGGCACCCTCTTCACTAATAAAAGGAGTTTTTGTAAATAAATTAACATTTAACATTGGCTAGATCCATTAAGTTGCAGCCATTACTTCACCCTCTGTAAAAAGGCTCTCGACATGTTTGACTTCGCGCTGTCATCCACACCCGTCATTTTTGCCAAAGCTGAACTATTTATTGTGGATAACGGCATTCAGGTGCTGTTTGCGCGTAAGGGCTTTTTCCTGCTGACGCAACTGTTCAATGCAGTTAGCACCACATCAATTTTTCTGCTGATTGGATTAGGATTAGCTATTACTTTTGGGCTCATGGGCGTCATTAATATGGCCCATGGCGAGTTCATTATGTTGGGCTGCTACACCACTTTCGTAATGCAGCGATTTATCTTCGGACGCATTATTTGTGCAGATGGATGTGGAAGTGACCCAGCGGGAATTACGGACTACAGTCGCGTATTTTTCGACGCACATCCAATTTTGTATGACATAGGGTTTGTGGCCACAATTGCGGGTGCATTTGTGGTTGGTGGCTTGCTTGGCATCTTGCTCGAACAACTCGTCATTCGTCACTTGTACGGAAGAGCGCTCGATACATTGATGGCAACATGGGGCGTCAGTTTGATTTTGCAGCAGGCCGTGCGCATTTTGTTTGGCGCGCAGAATGTGGATGTCAATAAGCCTCATTTTCTCGGCAGTCAGTTCCGGATTCCCGGCACATTTGTCGTGTTACCTTACACGCGCATCTTTATTTTAGTCGTCGCAATTTTCGTTCTGATTGGACTGTTTACGTTTTTGGGTCGGTCTAAGTTTGGCTTGAGGATTCGGGCTGTAACCCAAAATCGCGCTATGGCATCCTGCATGGGAATTCCAACACCACGGGTTGATGCTATGACATTTGGTCTTGGCTCCGGCCTTGCTGGTGTCTGTGGAGCTCTATTGACTCTGATTGGTTCGGTTGGTCCATCGACAGGTCAGAACTTAATCGTGGACTCGTTCATGGTCGTCGTCATTGGTGGTGTCGGCAAACTCATCGGTACATTAGCTGGTGCTGCAATCCTAGGATTTCTCAATACCTTCAACGAGTCGTTGCTCAATGGCAGTTTGGGCAAAGCCGCAACGTTTGCCATTGTGATTTTGGTGCTTCAGTTTAAACCTGCGGGGTTGTTCCCACAAAAAGGCCGCAACGTGGAATGAAGTGTAGGCAGAAATATCAGCCAGTGTTCAATTGAGCCCAAGGCGATCGCCGCCACCCATGTAAGGATCTTGCTCCATGACTTCCAGCTCTGAAACCCTATCTTCTTTCTCTCGCAAGCTCGAAAATCGCAAACTATGGATTGAGGCGATTACGATTATTGCGTTGTCAGTTTTGGCACTGTTTATCTTGCCAAATACACTCAGTGCGTTTCGTCTGAATCTGCTAGGGCGTTGGTGTGCATTCGCGATTGTGGCGGTCTCAATCGACTTGATTTGGGGATTCACAGGCATGCTCAGCTTGGGCCATGCCGTGTACTTTGCTTTAGGCGGTTACTGCTTAGGCATGCACCTTAAATTGATGGCTCCCAGCTTGACGGGTGCAAGCAATCCATCCGGGGAACCTATCCCAGATTTCATGGCCTATGGAGGTCTGGAAGGGCTGCCTTTTTGGTGGGAACCGTTTTACAACCCCTGGTTTGCCATGGCAGCTGTCGTCCTTGTCCCGGCGATCGTGGCAACGATCCTGGGGTATCTCATTTTTAGAAACCGGATTAAAGGCGTGTACT